>CAZWBV010000197.1:0-4936 GCA_964632225.1 uncultured Gammaproteobacteria bacterium
AGATGTGACAAAAATAAGGCTCAGAAAAATAAATAGCGCTATTTTTGGCAATAAACAGTCGCCGGATATTTGGTTGCCAGGGGGATTACAGGCCGAGGGTATCACCATTTTTTGCTCCATAAATAAAGGTCAGCCTTCGCAAACCTTAACGGCAGTTAAGCAGATATGTTTAGGTGTTTGAACTATTTATTTAATATAAAGATATTATGTTGAATTATATCAAGCCAAATAGAGGCCTGCCGTTTTGATTTAGTCACGCACTGGGTCTAAGTGACTGATTTTTAGTGGTCATTGTGATTGGTTAATAACCCCAGACACCATGCAGAAGTTTAGCATAACCAGCATAATCTTTTGCTTCGCAGCTGACGAATTCAGGAAAACCAATGGATTTTAGCATTGCTTGCCCGTCTTTTGTGTTTACAGCGTTAACGAGTGCGGTTTTAATAACCTGTTTAAGTTCATTACCTATTCGGGGTGAAACTGAAATGCTGACATGGGGGACCGGATCTGTTGTGATCACCGTATTTAACCCGGCGAGTGTGTTTAGCAGCGGTGTTGGAATTATAGCGGCGGCGGCATTGCCTTTTTTCACAATATCAACTGCGTCCAAAGAGCCGGATACGGCCGTAATTATCGGTTGGCGCAGAGGGTTTGGGAACATTTCTGATAGACGGATGCCGCCCAATCCTGGTGAAAGCATTGACGCGATGCGTTTTCCCATCAATTCTTCAGGGTCCAAAATCAAACTATCTTCATCGGTGACCAATGAATAGCTTACCGTATTGGGTACTTTAGCTAGAACGCTATAGCCAAGTCGCTTGATGCGATAATCGGTAAAATGGGCCGCGTCCATTATGATGTCGTATTCCCCCCCTTTTTTCATTGTCTCCCAATAAGCGGGGAAATTTACTGCAGCGATGACGCGGATATCTTCGCCAGAACGTAAACTCAAGTAGTCCGCCAGTGGTTTATAAAAGCTAATGCTTCGCTTGGGACTCAGTATGGGTTGGACGATTAAATTAAGTGTTTGTGCGTAACTGATACTGGAAAAAAAACTGATAAGAGTAACAATAGACAGTGATATTCCCAGGTTTTGTAATAACGTGGCGGCGCTTTGAAACAACTCACTATTGGTTATTTGGACCATAATATTTCCCTATAAATAAGTAAGTGTATATTCCGTTAATTGTTACTGTTTTAGTGTGATGTCTAGTGTTACCTAATTTATTAGCGGTGGTTGCGAGTTGTTTGTTGTAATTTTGGTTTCGTTTGAATCAAAATGAGACAAAACCGGGCATCATGCCCGTAATTAGCCAGTGGTTCTTTGGGTAAAAGCTTTGGGCAAAAAGGACTCTGCGGCTCTGCCTCTGCTCTGGCGCGTACTATTTTATATTGTTATTAAATCTTTTATAAGTCCAGCTATTGATGAATGCTTAGAGATAAGAGAAAATTATCAGTTCCCGTTGTTTCAGGCGCGGTTTATAAGTGATACAGTGGCCAGCCTCCCCGGTAAGGGAGTCTGATACTAATAATATCAATGATTTAGAATTAGTTGGGCCGTAAAACTGTAAATTGAGTTGTGCGTTATCAGTACAAAATTCTACTAAAAACAGAATTTGTACTATAAACAAGCAAGTGCCGCTCGATGGATTGGCGTTACAATACGAAGAATACTAAGCCACCAGATACTGATTAGCAGTTTTTCTGGGTTTGCTCCTTTTCGGCTACAACATTGTGTACTCGTTTCGTTATTTAATCTAACGAGAGAACGGGTTGCACTGGTTTTATTTTAAAAAATATTTTTATTAATTGACTGAAGGAGAATAATTAGATGCCTAGCCGCCGAGATTTAGCCAATGCGATTCGCGCGTTAAGTATGGATGCCGTCCAGAAAGCAGGCTCTGGCCATCCGGGTGCGCCCATGGGTATGGCGGATATTGCTGAGGTATTATGGAATGATTTTCTGAAACACAATCCGTCTAATCCAAATTGGTCAAATAGAGACCGGTTTGTACTGTCAAATGGCCACGGTTCGATGTTGATTTATTCTTTGTTGCATTTGTCGGGCTACGATTTGCCGATGCAAGAAATAAAGAATTTTCGGCAAATGCATGCAAAAACCGCCGGTCATCCTGAGTATGGTTATGTGCCCGGCGTAGAAACCACAACCGGTCCGCTTGGACAAGGTATTACTAACGCAGTGGGCATGGCGTTGGCGGAAAAAGTGCTGGCTGCCCAGTTTAATCGCGATGGTTTCAATATTGTTGATAACTACACTTATGTATTCATGGGCGACGGTTGTTTGATGGAAGGTGTTTCTCATGAGGCATGTTCATTTGCTGGCACGTTTGGTTTAGGCAAGTTAATTGCGTTTTGGGACGACAATGGTATTTCCATCGATGGTCACGTAGAAGGTTGGTTTGCTGATGACACCCCGGCACGTTTTGAGGCATATGGTTGGAATGTGGTGCGCGATGTCGATGGCCATGATGCTGAATCGGTCAAAAAAGCGATTGAACACGCTAAATCTGTTAATGACAAACCGACATTGATTTGCACCAAGACAGTCATCGGCTGGGGTTCGCCTAATAAAGCGGGCACGCACGGTTGCCATGGTGCGGCACTGGGTGACGAAGAAGTTGCCGCAACCCGTAAAAAAATTGGCTGGGATCACGCGCCTTTTGAAGTGCCAGCAGATATATACAGTGGTTGGGATGCAAAGGCCAAGGGCGCGGAAGCGGAAAATAAGTGGAATAAGATATTCGCGGCTTATAAAAAGGCGCACGTTGATTTGGCCGCTGAATTTGAACGGCGGGTCGCAGGTGAGTTACCTGCGCAATGGACTGCCAATGCCGATGCGTTTATCAAGTCAGTTAACGGCGATGCTAAAACAACGGCAACACGAAAATCATCGCAAGCAGCGCTAAACGGTTTTTGCCCATTGCTGCCCGAAATGTTAGGTGGCTCAGCCGATTTAACCGGCTCGAATAATACGGACTGGAAAGGGTCAGTGGACATCACTGCATCAAATTCAAAAGGTAACTATTTACACTACGGTGTGCGCGAATTCGGTATGGCCGCCATGATGAATGGGATGGCGCTGTATGGTGGGTTCATCCCCTATGGTGGTACCTTCCTGGTGTTTTCTGATTATGCGCGTAATGGTATGCGTATGGCAGCGTTAATGAAGCTGCGTTCTATCTATGTATACACTCATGACTCTATTGGTCTGGGTGAAGATGGCCCAACCCACCAACCGATAGAACACGTAGCATCAATTCGTTTAATTCCAAATATGTCGCTGTGGCGTCCTTGCGATTCGCTTGAAGCGGCGGTTGCCTGGAAAGCAGCAATTGAACGTATCGATGGTCCAACATCCTTGGTGTTGACGCGACAAGATCTGCCTTTTCAAAATCGTACTGATGAGCAGATCGCAAACATTGCACGCGGCGGTTACATTTTACGTGAATGCGATAAGCCAAACGCTATTCTGATTGCAACCGGTTCTGAAGTGGCACTGGCAATGGACGCAGCAGAAAAACTGGAAGCCAGTGGGAAGAAAGTTCGCGTTGTGTCGATGCCATCAACCGACGTGTTCGATGCACAAGACAACGACTATAAAGAGTCAGTGTTGCCGTCATCCATTAGTGCGCGTGTTGCGATTGAGGCGGGTGTTACTGATTATTGGCGTAAGTACGTTGGTTTATACGGCCAGGTTGTGGGTATAGATACCTTTGGCGAATCAGCACCGATCGATGATTTAATGAAACATTTTGGCTTTACCGTAGAAAACGTAGTCAAAGCGGTGGACGAAGTACTTTAGTCACAGCGCTACAGCGTGGCAGCGGTCAGTTCATTTTCACCTAAACGACTCAAAGCGACAAAGATTTTATTTTTAACTTTTAGTGGAGAAGTGTAACGATGACTATTAAAGTTGCAATTAACGGTTTCGGCCGTATTGGCCGTATGGCATTTCGTGCTATTGCAAAAGAGTTTACTGATATTGAAGTTGTTGGTATTAACGACTTGCTTGACGCTGACTACTTGGCTTACATGCTCAAGTATGATTCGGTTCACGGTAACTTCGATGGTGACATTGCAGTTGATAACAATAACTTAATTGTTAACGGCAAAAAAATTCGGTTAACAGCTGAGCGTGATCCAGCGAATTTAAAGTGGCGTGACATCGGTGCTGAGATCGTTATCGAATGTACAGGCTTCTTCTTGACAGAAGAAACTTGCCAAAAGCATATTGATGCTGGCGCGAAGAAAGTAGTCATGTCCGCACCGTCAAAAGACGCTACGCCGATGTTTGTCGCGGGTGTTAATGACGATACCTATATCGGGCAGGCTATTGTATCTGCGGCTTCTTGTACAACAAACTGCCTGGCACCCATCGCGAAAATTTTAAATGACAATTGGGGTATCAAACGTGGCTTGATGACGACCGTTCACGCCGCGACGGCAACCCAAAAAACCGTTGATGGTCCTTCAATGAAAGACTGGCGTGGAGGCCGTGGTATTTTGGAGAATATCATTCCTTCTTCAACGGGTGCTGCCAAAGCCGTTGGTGTGGTGTTGCCTGAATTAAATGGCAAGTTAACAGGTATGGCTTTCCGTATACCCACATCTGATGTGTCTGTTGTCGACCTGACGGTTGAATTAAACAGTGAGACGACCTATGAAGATATTTGCGCGGTAATGAAAGCGGCCTCCCAATCTGGTCCAATGAGTGAGACTTTGGGTTACACCGATGAGAAGGTTGTTTCAACTGATTTCCGTGGTTGCAATAAATCATCAATTTTCGATGCAGGTGCAGGTATTGCGTTAGATGGATCTTTTGTTAAGTTGGTTTCCTGGTATGACAACGAGTATGGCTACACTTGTAACATGCTTCGTTTTGTCAGGCACGTTGCGGCTAACTAACGTGGTTTTT
>CAZWBV010000197.1:4946-5570 GCA_964632225.1 uncultured Gammaproteobacteria bacterium
TGGTATAGCTCTGCGTTATAATTCTGCGGTATAGCGCCGCAGTATAAGCTCCGGAATTTGCAGTAAATAGTAAACAATGAGGGTTTTACACCGCCTGATGTTAGACATAGCCCTGCTGCAAAGAGCCTGTTATATATTTAGTGCCAGGTAATGCTGATTATATTATCTATTATGATTGGTGGTGTGGTCTTAACAACGCTTTCTTAATAACGCGTGATAAGGTAATTTACCTGTTGCTGAAAAAAATGCTGGCCTTCCTGCTGGAACTTTAGTGCTTGTGGTTCTCACACTGGTTATGAAGATTTAGCTAAATCTTCTGGAGTACATATGTTGAATATAATCAAAATGGGTGATCTTAATCTGTCGGGAAAGAGGGTGCTTATACGTGAGGATTTAAACGTCCCCATTAAAGATGGACAGGTCTCTGATGATACGCGTATTCGTGCATCACTTCCAACCATCGAGCATGCGGTAAAGGCCGGTGCCAAAGTTATGCTAATGTCTCATTTGGGGCGGCCGGAAGAAGGCGTGTACGACGAGAAATATTCACTCGCACCGGTTGCTAAGCACCTTACACTTTTATTAAAGGACGTGTTAGGAAAAGAAGTCAAGCTTGTCAAAGAC
>CAZWBV010000198.1:0-5560 GCA_964632225.1 uncultured Gammaproteobacteria bacterium
AATAGGCGTTTGGCTGGGTTGTGCAACCTGACGGATTATCAATGGTAAAATAAAGAATTGGGTTGCTGAGGCCCTGAATTTTTATATTGTTTACCCTGCCCACAAGTTTATGTCATCGCCATAAGCCGTGTTGTAAACTTTTACTTCTTTATTAAACGTCATGGCCGCGATCAATAACCGCGTAATATCTAATTTGTCTGGATTGGTAGATGCTATTGTAAAAAAACCCGGTACAATTGGATTCTCTGGACAAGAATCGATCTGAAAGCGGGTTTCTCCTGCTTCGACCCGGATTTTAGTGACTTTGCCGATCCGTGTTTGCACGCCCGTGCTAACAAATTCCGTTGCAACGTTTGGGGCTTCAATGCCATTAGCAGTGCTTAACAAAAATGGCATGACACTCAAAAAAAAACTTACCTTTATCGTTTGTTTTATTTTTTCAGTCATGGAAGTCTCCTCGTGATAGCTTTTTTAAAAAATTAAATGAGAAATGTAAAATTATAATATGGCCATAATGGTCGAGGGCATGTTGGCAATAAATTCAGATTTTTCCCACATTTTCAAAAAATGTTCAGCGCCTTTGTTTTTCAACACATTGATATATTTTTGCTTCATACCGATTTCAGCAAGTTCGTTATGCCAGGCTCGCATGTTACCAATGTGCGCAAGTCCTTGCGTGACCTTGTTACCATTGTAAGCATCCAGGTAATCCGTACCGAGGTCGAGACAACCCGCCTTCGTTCTCGAATGAGTGCCTTCGGTAATTGTTGCGAAATCGAGTGAATAGCCGACACGTAGTCCCTCGTCGATAAGATAAGCGAGTACTTTTGCGTTTTCTGTTGAGGTATTTGAGCAATTTGCAGTGACACCAGATTTATCATAGGATTTTGCATTAATAGGGCCGAGCCGCACGCCGAATATACCGCCAGTGCCTTTAATGTAAGACCGTTCGTGTTTATCGAAATCGTATTCGTGAGGCACCGGATCGAGCAACATTTCATTGGGATTATTATGCAGTGCATTTACAGGATAATTATAGTATTCCTGAGAATGGTTATAAATATCGGTACGCGTCTTGGACGAAACATGATCGAGATTCATAATCATGCCTCGGCGCATCGCTTCCACTACCACGCGTGATCCATCTGCGGAAAGGGAAAGATTGTTGCGCTCGATGTTGCCTGCCATATGAGATCCACCAGAAGCGTCAGTAAAGCCAGGTGGTTTTGGGTATATGTTAAACCCGTTAAACTCACCATCTCCTTTTCCCAACCAAAGGCCGGCATTTGCTTCTGATATATCGCTTATTTTATAGTTACATGCGTCTGTCACTTTTGGACCTTTGATCGCGTTTAAGCCGCATTTTTTATTATTATCGCATAAGTTAGTTGGGTTTAGTTTTCCGCTACGTAGCGGAAAGGCACCCACATCGTCGTCGTAGTAAAAACAGCCGGATATTGCTTGCATGGCTCTGATCTGCTTACCGGCGCTGGAGTTTTTATCCCGATAGATATCTGCGCCTGCCAATCGACTATTCACTTTGTGACTCAAATAAAAGGTCCGTACGCCATCTTCGTACTATCTCTGCAGACGATTCACCGGGTCAAAGGTTCTATTCTCAGCTCCCCAGGCATAATCAGCTTCGGTTCCGAGTATCACCACTAATTTATTTGAGTTCACGATCGCACGCGCCTGAGTCGCTGTGTACGCTATTTCAACCCAGTCGCTGTTTGCATTTGCCCAGTTCTTAATATTATCAAGTTGCCGTTCTAGTGAGTTTACACTGTATAGTCGAATTTAGGGCTTGGAGGGAATACCGTATTTCAGGTATATCGCTGATTACTTCATCGATGGACCAAACTGATACTGATATTCGCTTAATAATGACTGACGCAACGTGCGCTTAAGAATTGGACATTATCCTGGTAGTGTGCTGTTTTATCAGCAGGTTTGATTTTATATATACTCAGCGCTCAACTGAGTTTTAATCAATATAACTATTTCATTTTGAGTATGTTGATCGTATTCAATACACTGCACTGGGTGCCCTTTATTTAAACCGCAGAGTAAATTTCCAATGTTATTACAAACTGATGCGGTCATGGAGATCAATGCGTTTGAAATTATTGAGCCAATATTTAAATCCACCAAGATGGAGTGGCGCAGTGTGCATGCTCATGTTATTGACTGTTTACCCTGGCAATTTAAAAGCAGCAGATAATAACGTTTTGCGTTTAACCAGCTTTGACGTAATAAGAAGTAACAACGATAATTTTGATGCAAATAGAGTGCCTGAGCCAGTTACATTGCCTGATTCATGGCGTGAGCGCCAACAAACGCCCCTCAGTAATGCTTGGTATCGTACTGAATTTAAAGCAGGTGATGTAGCGTCTTCGTTCGCTGTTTATATTCCGCGTGTATCGATGAATGCGTCGGTTACCGTCAATGGAAAAGAAATCGGCAATGGTGGCCATTTTACGGAACCAATCAGTAGATATCATGGGCGTTCCCTTTTTTATATGGTACCGGATTGGGTTACACAAAACAGCAAAATTATTAATTTAACCATTCGTGTGAAGGATAACAGTTGGGCATTTGGTTACCTCGGCCCGGTATATGTGGGCGATACTTCTACTCTAAGCAGTATGTACCATAGCCGCGAGTTTTGGCAAGTGCAACTGACTTTGGCACTCGCACTGTTAATGCTGATCTTTTCTATCGCCTCTTTCTTTTTGTATATTAGGCGTGCGAAAGAGAAATACTACTTTTGGTTTGGCGGCGCAATGTTTTTATTTGCCGTGGATACATTTAATGTATTTGTGATTGACATACCAACGGAAAGGTTCATTTGGGAAATATATAACCAAATCGTGGCATATGCGTTTGCAGTCATGACCATTATTTTTGTTCATCGGTTCACCGATGTAGGCTGGAAAGGTATTGAACCCATACTGGGTATAGTTCTTGTTGTTAAGCTACTCGTTCTTATGATACTTGATGTAAAGTATCTATTCGTCGTCGCGAGCGCTTTTAATTTTTTGGTGATCGGCTATGGGCTGATACTGACATTTTTGGTTATGCGCAGCTTTCTAAAGACATCGAGATTTGAAACCGGTGTTACCGCGTTGTCTGGGTTGATTTTGCTTGTAGTCGCTTCCCATACCTGGCTTGTGCAACTCGGTATTTTTGATCCGGAAAATATTCATATCATTCACTATGGTGCACCGGGTTTCTTTTTATTGATAAGTTTGTCCCTTGTGAGAAAATTTTTATATTCCCTTGAAAATACCGAAGCGCTTGCCAACGAGCTTGATCAGCGAGTATTGCAAAAAGAAAAAGAACTGGCTTCCAGCTATGAGAAATTACATATATTAAACCAAAAGAAGACGCTTTCAGAGGAGCGCGCGCGAATCATGTCCGAAGTTCATGACGGATTTGGCGCACACGTAGTAGGTGCGCTGGCGATGCTCGATACTGAAAAAGTTAACTTGAAAGAGTTGTCAGATTTTCTAAAATCATCTTTGATGGATTTACGGATAATGATTGACGCTCTTGATCCGAATATGCACGAAATTTCATTGGCACTTGCCATGCTAAGAACACGGATGGAACCTATATTAAAAAACAAAAATATTATTCTAGATTTGAATTTGTGCAATTTACCGGATGATTTGGTGTTTAATCCAAATGAAACGTTAAGCCTGCTGCGGGTTTTGCAAGAACTCATTACCAACGTTATGAAACACAGTGTTGCTAGCCAAATTAGAATAAGGGCGACTATAAAACGTTCTGCGCATCAGAGTGCATTATTAATCGAGTTTTGGGAAAACGGCAATGGTTACGATCCTGATTTACGAACGGGGAGAGGTCTACACAATATCCATAAGCGGATAAAAAGCTTGGATGGAAAAATTATTCATAATAAAGAGACTGGTGGATTTAGAATATCGATGACAGTTCCTATCACTCCTTTTGTTCAATGAGTGTTTGTTTTCACTACTTTACCTTTGATCTAAATTGGTAATATTTCACATATTTATTCCACGTTGTACAATTTTTTTTCTGTTTCCCTATGCTACTATCACTTGCCAAAGTTCGTTTAACAGGGAGAGAAAAATGACAATAAAAATTATGGTTGTGGAGGATGATCGTTTGTTTCTTAATCGGTTATGCAGCCTCATTAGAGAACATTCAGATTTTCAATTGTTTGCAACCGCTCAGGATGGCATGTCAGCACACAACAGCCTTGCTTGCGGGGAGCCAGATGTTCTATTAGTGGATCTTGGTTTGCCCGATATGAACGGTATTGATGTTATCCAGTATGCTGCTGGAATTTACCCAAATTTAGATATCATGGTAATTACCATATATGAAGATCAACAACAGGTCTTAAATTGCATAGAATCGGGTGCAACAGGCTACATGCTTAAAGACAGTCTGGATCAGGAGTTTATTCGCGCTATTAAACAAATACGTATGGGTGGTTCACCCATTAACCCGTTAATCGCGCGAATGCTGCTCAGAAAGTTATGTCCACCGACCCTTGTTAAGCCTGGGTTGGATGATAAACAGCCCAAATTATCCCCAAGGGAGTCGGAGATACTGACGTTGTTAGCTAAAGGATTAAGTTACGTGGAAATTGCGTCTCTGTTGGAAATCTCACCCCATACGGTTACCACAACGATTAAAAAAATTTATCGAAAACTTGCGGTACATTCACGAGGTGAAGCCGTGTATGAGGCCAGCAGAATGGGTTTGATTTGCTGATTGCTCATGTAGTGGTATTCCTCATCAACAAGCAAGCAAACTAAGTCGTTTGCTTGCTCATTTGATTAACTCGTACAGGCAAAATTCCATTTACCATTGAAATATTGCGCTACCGCGATCTAATTAGGTAGTTTCTCTATACGTGACCTAATCACTCTGGTTTGGCTGCTGGGTTATTACCAAGACCAGTCGCTAACCGTTAAATGTAAATCAGCAATAACTATTAAAAACGGAATTAGATATACCAAATTTTGGGGATACCCAACTTATTTCACGAAGTATACGATACCTGTTCGTTAATCTCATATAGAGGAATTATATTATGAAATCTGTAAGTCGTATTGTTCTGGCCGTTATGTTGGTGTTTTATATCTAACTTATTTCAGGTTTATACACCGGTATTCGCTCAGTAAACGAAGAGTGCGTTGCGGTATTGTTACCCTTTTTTTGAGTAACAAACCAATGAAGTGAATTTTTAGAATTTCAATGCACATTATTTCACATAGCTATTTATTTAATCTCGTTAAGATGTTTTTTATAGTAGTTTAATATGTGAATGAAATTAAATAATTTTTATTAAATGCCTTTCAATGGATTACTTTTATATGATTGGCTTTTGAAATATAACTTTACGAGGACTAATTATGAGATATTTAATTTTATTTGTTTCACTTTACACGTTTACTTTTAATGTTTATGCTGTTCAATCATGCAAAATTACAGTAAATGACTCAGGTAATAACTCAATTCACGAAGTGCTATACGGTCGAGGTGATTCCATTGGTGGGAAGTC
>CAZWBV010000199.1:0-5487 GCA_964632225.1 uncultured Gammaproteobacteria bacterium
CGAGCATAGAGTAAATGCAATACCGCGTGCTCGATACCCCCCACATACTGATCGACAGGAAGCCAGTAATTAGCACGTTCATCTAGCATTGCACTGCGATTGTCAGCACAGCAAAAGCGTGCATAGTACCAGGAAGACTCCATAAACGTATCAAAAGTATCCGTTTCGCGTTGCGCATCGCCGCCACATTGTGGGCATTGGGTTTTATAAAATGCTGGCATCGTCTTGATGGGCGAACCAACGCCTTCAAACGCAATATCTTCTGGTAAAATCACGGGTAAATCTTTTTCTGGAACGGCCAAAGTACCGCATTTATCACAATATATAATCGGAATCGGATCGCCCCAGTATCGTTGCCGGGAAACGCCCCAATCGCGAAGTCGATAATTAATTTGTTTCTTTCCCTGGTTATTTTTTTCCAGGTAAGAGGCAATTGCATTAAAGGCTTGTTGCGAAGTCAGGCCGGAGAAGGGACCGGCGTGATCTAATTTTCCTTTTTCAGTGAATGCACTTTCATCCAGATTTACTTTTTTCTCATCCAGCGGAAAGATGACTTGTCTGATGGGCAGCTTGTATTTTTTGGCAAACGCCCAATCTCGTTGGTCATGTGCAGGCACCGACATGACCGCCCCTTCGCCATAACCCATCAATACGAAGTTTGCCGTAAAAACAGGGAGCTGTTCGCCGCTGACCGGGTGGATTGCGTGTAACCCGGTATCCATTCCTTTTTTCTCCATCGTTTCCAATGCGGCTTCACTGGTGTCGATTGTTTTGCATTCTTCCAGGAAAGCGGCTAATGCGCTATTGGATTGAGCAGCGATTGTTGCTAGCGGGTGCTCTGGTGCAACAGCCAGGTAGGTTACCCCCAATAATGTATCTGGCCGTGTTGTGAATACTTTTAACGGTGTTTCGCTGCCTGGCACGGTAAACTGGACTTCAACGCCTTCAGAGCGACCGATCCAGTTTCGTTGCATAGTGCGTACTTGCTCAGGCCAACCATGCAGCTTGTCCAGTCCACTGAGTAACTCATCGGCATAGTGGGTGATTTTCAAAAACCATTGCGGGATTTCTTTTTTGACGACCTGTGTGCCACATCGCCAACAGCAACCGTCTTCGACTTGTTCATTGGCCAGCACTGTTTGATCTACAGGGCACCAGTTTACAGCGGATACTTTTTTATAGGCCAATCCTTTCTCGAACAGTTTGGTAAATAACCATTGTTCCCAGTGGTAATAATCGGGGCGACAGGTTGCTATTTCCCGGGACCAGTCATACGCAAAGCCGAGGCGTTTAAGTTGTTCACGCATGTAATCAATATTTTCATAGGTCCACTTTGCGGGTGGCACCTTATTCTGAATTGCTGCATTTTCAGCCGGCAATCCGAATGCGTCCCAGCCCATGGGTTGCAAGACGTTTTTTCCCTGCATGCGCTGGAAGCGGGATATCACATCACCAATGGTGTAATTTCGAACATGTCCCATGTGGAAACGCCCACTGGGGTACGGGAACATGGACAGGCAGTAGTATTTTTCACGGGCAGGGTCTTCGCTGGCGGCGAAACTGTTATTTTCCTGCCAATAAGCCTGGGCAGATTGTTCTATTTTTTCAGGGTGATACTGTTCTTGCATGCTTTTCTCTTTGTTTTTCCGTTTTAAGGCTCCTAGGATACAGCAGGGTAGTTGGATCCCAAAGTCTTGTTTTGAATTAGAACTACGGGCCAGGTGTTGTGGTCAAGTCTTTCCGGGTACCGATTTAATATTGTTTTCAAACTCCATTGGCGTCTGCTCGTCTCTCGTCTAATGTTAAATGAAGTCATTTGGAATTGTAATAAATCGCCACATACTCCCGAATATCGTTTATCGTTTATCGTTTCGTGTCGAGTTCAATATAATAAATCACCAATCCATTCTCGTTTCAGACGACTAAAAAATCTCTCGACTCATAGAAGCAATCATGCCATGTTGTTTTAACAACATCGGGTGCTTGTGGCTGGCATACTGACTACCCCAAAACCAAAAAAGGGTCAAATATTGACTTAACCTATAAAATCTTTTACTGTCTTTGTTATGCCAAGGCCGTTGCGAATAGAATACAAAGATGCTTATTATCATGTGATGAATCGTGGTAGGGGCAGGCGTTCGATATATCCAGATACGGCTTATTATGAAGATTTCCTAAAGTGTCTGCATGAGGCGCACCTGCGTTTTGCTGTGCAGATTCATGCTTATTGTTTAATGGGTAATCATTATCATTTGCTGATCAAAACTCCCCGCGGTAATTTGAGTCGCGTGATGCGGCATATTGATGGTGTTTACACGCAGCGACATAATCGCCGGAAAAAAGCAGAGGGGGCGTTGTTTCGAGGGCGTTATAAAGCTATTTTGATTGATGCGAGCCGTTATCTGTTGCCGCTCAGTCGTCATATCCACCGAAATCCGATTGAGCAAAAGAAACCGTTAGTAAAGAACCTGACAGATTATCCCTGGTCAAGTTATGGCGCTTACACTAAGAAATGTACTGTGTTTGATTGGTTAAAGCGTGACGTTGTTTACGATGAACTGGGCAGTACGCGCAAGTACTCTGCCTATAAAGCCTATGTAGAGGCGGGTAATGACGATGAAACAGCGCGTTTCTATCAGTTAAAAAACACGCCGTCAGTTAGGGGGGATAAACGCTTTAAAGAGCAAGCGCATCGTCGGGCGCAATCCTTGGAAATAGAGATAGGGAAAAAAGGGCTGCGGCATCCGATACCGTTATTAAGAATCATGAAAGCGGTTGCGGTCCACTATGAAGTATCGGTTAACGACATACGGGTGGCAAAGCGGGGCCAGGGTATAACGAGTATTTCCCGTTGGATGGCAATGAAATTATGTCAGGAAGTGGGTGGTGCCAAGCTAACAGAAATCGCAGATGAATTTAATGTCGGCCACTATTCAACAGTATCGCAGACGATAGGACGGTTAAATACACTCATGCAAACAGATCGGCGAGTGGTTAAGGCATATAATATGTTAAGTAAGGGCTTGGCCCCTTAATCTCGATACTTACTATAGCCTATTGCCTCGATATTTAGTCTCGATACTTAGGCTTCGATACTTACGTCTTGATAATATAAAAAATGTTCTATTTGTTGTTTACTTCGGGGGTCGGGGAGAGTGGCGGACAGGAATTATAAGGCAGCAGTCCATGAAATTTTCTGTGCGTTTTAGCATTCGCTCCATTTTCTTTCCGGCAATCTGGGTCTCAAAGGGTTTGTCATTATCCAGACAATCGGCCAAGTGTCTCTGCTTGGCCGTGATTCCTTTGGCTGCATAGGTTTTTTCAATATCCCTTGTCGGGTATGGTATATACCAAGTTCTTCTGTTCTCAGGCAGCCATCCTGGATGGGTAGCGTCAGCGAAGCCCGCAACCACGGAATTTCAGAGGGAAAGCACAAACGCAACCAGCTTCTCAATGTCCTCATCCGATACGCGTGGTGAATACGGGGGCATGGGTGCGCCGCCTGTTACCTCTGTCCAATTACCTTTTCCACCCTTGCTCACTTTTTCGATCAGACGCTTCGTTGCCTCTGCGTCGCCTTTGTAGCGAGCGGCGACATCTTTCCAAGCCGGACCCACCAGTTTATTGTCAATCTTGTGGCACGCAAGGCAGCCACTTTTCTTTGCCAGCGCTAATGCCTCATCGTTAGAGGAAGACGACGATGAGGTTGGGGTCAATGTCTCTTTGACCTCAGCTACGGTGCCCGCAATTGTTTCCGTGGCGGCATCAAGCGACTCAGTGGCTGTCTCTTTCGTGCTTTCAGCAGTGCCAGCGGCCAACTCTGTTGTGTTTTCTACAATTGCGTCAGCCCGTTCTTTCGTTTCGTCCACCACGCCGGCAATGGTTTCACTGGTGGTCTCCACGGCCTTGCCCGTTTCCTCTTTTACGCCTTCGGTCACATCTTCGGTCACATTGCTGGCAATCTCCTTTGTATCCTGTACAGCTTTTTGTGCCGATTCAGTCGCTTTCTCACAACCTGCAAGTAACAGCGGGAGCAGGGTCAATACAACTACCAAAACAAATGTTTTGTTTTCCATCTCAATATCCTCCTTAACTAAAACGATTTATTATTAGCCGCATTTAACGCACCATCTATAGGAATACTATTATAGGTATACTATTTGGCGAAATTAACCACGGATCGTGGGCGGTGGAACAGTTGGTCAATGACATACAACGCGGGGTAATTTTTCCGCCTGGGTCACCCAGTCCTGAATTTGTGAGAGTGTCGGCACCTTGCGGACCAGTTTTTTTACGTCATTCACTTCGTCCATTTTTGCGAGCAGATTTTCAGGTTTGCGTTGTGCCAATTCGGGCACAGAATCAACGCCGGCACATTCCAACAGATCTGCGTACTGCGTACTGACGCCGTTGATTCTGGCCAACTCTGCGCGATTTACCCAGTTTAAGATAAGCTTTTCACTAATGCCTGCTTTCTCACCTATTTCCGCACGTCCTTTTTTTTCACAACACACCTCCAATAGGTTTTCTATGGAGTTAATGCCGGTGTCTTCAAGTTTTGCGGCATAGGTGTCGCCGATACCCTCAATTTCTGATAGTTTTGTCATCGCGGTTGTTCTCCTCTGTGTTCAAGACCTTGCTTAGGACAATGTTCAGGGTTATAGGTTGATGTCAGGTAAACAGAACACAAAAAGTACATGCCGCCATGGCATGCAACAATAGCACGGAACAATCCCGACCAGACCTTATTTATCATGCGCCATCAGGTAAAGCAAGTTTCGTTAACACAAAAATTTTCAGGTTCTGCAGCAGAATTCTGTTGTGGCGGCCCACGGTCGTTTCTTGAGTCTGTCGGATTTGCGATACGGCATACATAAACAAGCAAGGTTGAATGGAGGAGTAGCTGATTGATTTTATCGGATATCAATAAGCTCCTTCTAGGAGGCTGTCCGAGAATAGAAACCGTCGCGAGGGGAAGCCATTTTGGCCAGATTTTTCGATAAAATGAGGCGAATATTGGGTATATTTAACAATTTTTATCGGAAAATCTGGTCGAAATGGTTTTTCAATAGAAAAGGACTGTCTATATGCCACTCTGTCATGCTATCGAACAAACATCAAATTTTTCTGATATTGCGTTAACCAATTTGCGTTGTGCAATTGAATCTAAAATCAAACAGGCACAACAAGGAACGGCGTTTGAACAAATAGAAAAAGAGATACATGCGGTGTTTCTAGAAGCAGAGCGGGTCGTACTGAGCGAAGCATTAGAAAAATACGATATAGATTTGCCGACAGTACTCTTTGAAGGTAAAGAATACCGAAAAGTCGTCCGTTGTGAACAAACCTATACCTGCGCGGTAGGATCCGTGCGAGTAGCACGTTCACTCTATCGAGAAAAGAACGGAACCCCCAGTATTTGTCCACTGGAATTACGCGCGGGTATTATCGAAGGGTGTTGGAGTTCCACCGCGGCCAAGCAAGCGC
>CAZWBV010000200.1:0-5483 GCA_964632225.1 uncultured Gammaproteobacteria bacterium
TTTGCAGAATATGCGGAAAAAAAATTAGGCCTCTACAAATAAAATAAGCAAAATCAAAAACAAGCCTCCCCCTTTCTGCTAATATTTTTATGTAAATTTCATGGGGAATTAAATATAACCACTAATACCATTATTGTTGCGGAAAACCTCAGCAAAGAATTCTACAACAACGACAATAAAACCACCGCGTTTCAGAATCTAAACTTTCAGGTTAATGCGGGTGAATTTCTTTGTTTGCTCGGTCCCAGTGGTTGCGGCAAATCCACCATTTTAAACACCATCTGCGGACTGGAATCGCCCACTAGCGGGAATCTAGTCATTGACGACAGCGCAGCTGGCAATACAAAAATAAGTATGGTTTTCCAGGAACACGGGCTATTCCCCTGGATGTCTTTAAAGGACAACATCGCATTCCCGTTAAAAAATGATGCCTCTGTTGGGGCTAACGATGTTGAACGGCTTA
The DNA here is from genome assembly GCA_964632225.1 of uncultured Gammaproteobacteria bacterium. GTDB lineage: Bacteria > Pseudomonadota > Gammaproteobacteria > SG8-11 > SG8-11 > JAADIM01. The sequence continues at coordinate 464 of CAZWBV010000200.1, forward strand.
GCCTACAATTTTTAGACGAAGTCGGCTTATTGAAGTTCGCTCGTTTTTTCCCACACCAGGTCTCCGGTGGCATGCGGCAACGTATCAGCATCGCAAGAAGTTTTGCGGTAAATCCTGATATTTTATTAATGGACGAACCCTTTGTTTTTCTGGATTATCAAAACCGACTGCTATTGCAGGAGTTGCTGTTAACACTTTGGCAGGACTCGAACAAAACCGTCCTGTTTGTTACCCACAATATTAATGAAGCAGTATCCCTGTCGGATCGTGTTATGGTGATGACTGCGCACCCCGGTACGGTGAAAGCAAATATAAATATCGAATTACCACGCCCCAGGGCGATGTTTGAAATCAGAAAATCAACCGCATTCACTCATTATGTCAACGACATTACGGATTTAATCAAGAATGAAATAATCACATCACAGCAGCAGACACAAATGGGTCTGTCTGAATAAAAAATAAATGAAAAATAAAATAAAATGAAAAGCAATGCAATTCAATTCATGTCCCCGGCCTTACTGTTTCTCATTTGGGAATTATGCAGTCAAACCGGTTTACTGGATGTACGCTTTTTTCCGCCGCCAAGCGCAATATTTTATCATTTAATTTTTATCAGCCCTGATGAAGGCATTATCACCGATATTTTTGCGACACTTAATCGTATCACCTGGGGTTATCTGTCCGGTTCTATAGCAGGTATTGCATTCGGTGTCAGCATGGGGTTGTCCAAACCCACCAGGGCGTTCTTTTACCCTATAGTCGCAATGTTGTACCCCATTCCAAAAATCGCAATATTGCCCCTTATTATGCTGATTTTTGGCATCGGTGAAATGTCAAAAATTGTCGTGGTCTTCATTGGTAGTTTTTTTTTAGTGCTGTTGAATACACTGCAAGGCGTCTCCAACTTGCAAAAAATACATCACGATGTCTCGCATGTGTACCGTATTAAAAAAATCAATTTTATTTTTCATGTTGTGTTACCCGGCGCACTGCCTGCAATTTTCACAGGATTAAAACTGGCTATTGGTTATAGTCTTGTTATCGTCGTCGCAGCAGAATTTTCCGGTGCTAACGCAGGCATAGGCTATCTTATCTGGCAATCCTGGGAAACATTTTCTATAAAGGCAATGTATGCAGGAATATTCGTGATAGGCACATTGGGATTTATATTTACCTACACGCTGGAATATATCGAACGAAAACTTATTCCCTGGAAACAATAATATCGACTAACCTGGTGTATAATATTGAATGCCCAAGTTAGAAATTAGTTGGCGTACGTGGGCGGGGGGTGCTTGACATTCATCAAGTTGGCTTATAAATATTCAATTTAAATTAAACTGAATATAGCATTGCAAAACAAATAGTTATAGCAGGGACCAGTACTACTAATTCAACCAATGGTTATAAAACACACCTTACATAGATTTTTTTTGTCGCAGATATTGCCAGTATTATTGTTAATAGTCGCGTTCATTCTGAGTACCGGCGCGGTAACAGCCAATGAGGCTATCGTTAGCGCTGATAAAAAGACACTTATCGATACCCACCACAAACGCTCCCGACAATGTTTTGAATGCCATATGGATGTTGAAAGCCCGGCATTCAAATCAATCTTGAAAAATAATTGCATTGAATGCCATAAATCCGGCTGGGCGAAAGGTAAACTGGCACAATTAGCCAAAGAACCCGACATGTCTAAATCGCCAGCCACCCAAAAAGCCAGTGGACAAGGTCCGGGCATGAACGTACCGATATATTATGAAAATAGCAAGCTTGGCGATAAACCTAATGAATTAATATTGATTCCTGCGGGGGATTTTATTCGCGGGACAAATAACCGACTGCCCGACGAAGGGCCTCAGCATGTCATCAATCTGAAAGCATTTTACATTGATAAGTACGAAGTAACCAATCTTCAATACAAAAAATACCTGGATGCAACAGGGCGCACGCCACCAAAATTATTTACCGCCGCACTGCCCCCAAAAGGAAAAAAAGACCACCCGGTTGTTTATGTTTCCTGGTTTGATGCAAAAAATTATTGTGGCTGGGCTGGCAAACGCTTACCTGATGACAAAGAATGGGAAAAAGCGGCGCGTGGCACCGATGGCCGCGCCTACCCCTGGGGTAACGAATTCAGCATTGAACGTGTCAACTCACCTGTTAGATGGACAAATTTGAAGCTGATCGGCGATACCACACCCGCGGGTGCCTTTGATGGCGGGGTAAGTCCATATGGGTTACACGACACGTCCGGCAATGTATGGGAGTGGACCTCTTCGCGCTATGAAGCCTATCCCGGTAATAAGCGAAAATCTGAAAATTACGGTGGTAATTATCGTACCTTGAAAGGCGGTTCATGGTGGGATTGCTCTTTTTATCAATGTGGCATTTCTGCGCCACTGTATAATCGCAGCTTCTTCCACCCAAAAACAAAAAATAACAGTTTTGGTTTTCGTTGCGCAAAAGATGGATAACCCTGAACCCTGTACTAGCAATTAAAAAAACCATTACGCAAGATCAATGATAAGAATCAAATGTTAAAGACTAATAGAAATAGGGAAGTTATGATAAAACTGTTTTTTGTGCCAATACTGCTTAGCACATACATAAACATTAACGCGTGCAGCAAAGACGATAACCCTCAACAAAAAATCTCCGCATCTGCAACATCACTACCCACTCCACAAACAAATCAAGCTGCGCCGACGATAAACGGCATGGTTTATATCCCGGCGGGCGAGTTTGTGATGGGCAGTGACGAAGTTGACGCAAGTGGTAAATCCGACGAATTCGGGTTTAACGAACCCTGGTATTTGAACGAACATCCTAAGCGCAAGGTTTATCTCGATGCGTTTTACATCGATAAAAATGAAGTCACCAATGGAGATTACAAATTTTTTCTACTGTCAACGGGCCAATACAACAACGAACAGATAGACGACATTTTAAAAAAATTCAAGCTGACCGAAAGCACCGAACCGTTGCGGGATGTCAATTGGTATGATGCCAGCAGCTTCTGCAAAATAACAGGAAAACGCCTACCTACTGAAGCAGAATGGGAAAAAGCAGCACGTGGACCTGACGGACTTGAATTTCCCTGGGGTAATGAATGGAAACCTGACTATTTAAATGCTGGCGGCGAAGAAATTGACGTCATGCCAGTCGGATCATACGAGAAAGGTAAATCGCCTTACGGCGTCTACGATATGGCAGGCAATTTGATGGAGTGGGTGGAAGACTGGTACGAAGCTTACCCCGGCGCTGATTATAAAAGCCCGCGCTATGGCAAACAGCGAAAAGTGGTTCGTGGTGGTGGCTGGGGTGGCATCGGCCATTACGTGATACCTCATTTTTTCCGTATGGCATATCGATATAATTATCCTGCTGACAGAGCATTTAATGATATCGGCTTTCGTTGTGCAAAAAACGTACCTAAATAAACCCGTATGCGCCTGTGCACTTTTTTTCTCTGCCTATCCGTCAACGTCTTTGTTCTGGCAAACGAAAATAATAATACGGTAGAAGCTATTTATTTTACCGACCAATTGATTAACGGCGCCGCTGGCCCTGAAATGGTTTGGATACCTGCAGGTGATTTTATCATGGGCGATATCCAAGGCATTGGGCTGAATGATGAAGTACCACCTCATAAAGTAAGCATTAATAAACGTTTTGCCCTTGGAAAATACCCGGTCACGTTTTTAGAATATGATCTATTTTGTGAAAAAACTAACCGTACTAAAGCATATGATCACGGTTGGGGAAGAGGCGAACGGCCCGTTATTCATGTTAACTGGTTGGATGCGATTGCCTATACGAAATGGTTAAGCCAACAAACCGGAAAAAAATACCGCTTACCAACGGAAGCGGAATGGGAATATGCAGTCCGGGCGGGGTCCAAAACGAATTACTGGTGGGGCAACAAAATGTTGCCAGACATGGCGTATTGTTTTAAATGCGGCGACAACGTTAAAAAAAACCAAACAACCGTAGTAGGCCGTTTTTCAGCCAACCCATTTGGACTATATGATGTCGTCGGCAATGTTTGGGAATGGACGGCGTCAAAATGGACGAAAACGTATTTTGGAGACGAAGTAAAACAAATAGACGAAAACGAGGTAGTCATTTCGCCTAACTATTTAAAAGCGGCACAACTCGCCATGCGCGGGGGCGCCTGGAATCTCCATGAAAGATTTAATCGTTCTTCATCCCGCTATTATGGCGCACCGAAAGCAAATAACATGAATTTAGGTTTTAGAGTTGCTCGGTCGGAATAACATGACGCAGCGCCGCAAACGCGCGCGCCACGAAGACAGTAAACTTATTTTTCCCTTGCAACTTTTTCCCTTACAACACGAAACCCGACGGTACTCCAAGCTTCGTATGCCAGTATTGCACCTCTATTCGCGGACCGCATATCTGCAATAAAATTATACCAGGAACCACCGCGGATAACCCGCGGGCCTTCATCACGCCCTTTATCGGAACCGACCAGTTCACTGCCGTCATAGACCTCTGCATAGTCAGAGGCAACCCATTCCCAAACGTTTCCGCTCACATCATATAGCCCGAAGGGGTTTGCTAAATAATCCCCCACAGGCGCAGTCTCAATTGTACGCCAATGGGCAAAAAAAAGCCGGCACCTGGCTTGTTGGCAATCGCCGCTGTTACCCCACCAAAACTTTGTCTCAGTAGCACCACGCGCAGCGTATTCCCATTCTGCTTCCGTGGGTAAGCGGTATTCTTTTCCCGTTTGTTGACTTAACCACGTCGTATAAGCAATCGCGTCACCCCAGGATACACACACAACCGGGTGATTATCTCCCTGTCTAAATAGAGGGTTGTGCCATGCAGCTTCTTTTTGTTCGTGCCACGAAACCCCTCGGGCAATGCAACCCTTGTTCAACTCCGCTCTGGTTCGATAACCGGTTTTTTCCACAAACAATCGAAATTCCGCTACTGTCGTTTCATATTTTGCTATCGCGAAAGGCTGCGACATTTCCACCGCATG
>CAZWBV010000201.1:0-1573 GCA_964632225.1 uncultured Gammaproteobacteria bacterium
GCTAACACAAAAATAGGCACAAAAACGAGCCGTTTGGGCCAGTCCAATTAGAGAAGGCATGCCGTATCATTTTCTAGCGACATAACACACCTTCACGCTATTTGATAATAAACCCTTTTATAAAAATGGCTTAACGAGACAATATATGCATTTCAACACGGCGATTTTTCTTCCTTCCTTCAGCGGTCGTGTTATCTGCCAAAGGATTGGCGGGACCATAACCCTTCGCTTTCAGATTACCGCTAGCGACGCCGTTCTCTATCAGATACTGTACAACGGAATTCGCACGCTTTTGTGACAGTGCTTCGTTAAATAGACGCGGTCCACTGTCGTCGGTATATCCAGCCACTTCAACTACCATCGTTGGATTTTTTCGCAAAGACGCCGCCACGTCATTGAGTAGGGTGGACGATTCATCCGTTAGTTGTGACTTTCCGAAAGTAAAGGTCACCCCTTTAAGCACCACGACATCCGGAATCACGCAGCCGTTGATATCCACTTTTTCACCGGCCACCGTATTGGGACAGCGGTCCCGGCTATCGACGACACCGTCGCGGTCACTATCAACTTCGCAACCCTCTTCACCTACAACTATGCCAGCCACAGTATCCGGGCATTTATCCGAACGATCAGCGACCCCATCGCCATCGCCGTCTTGCTTACAACCGCGCGCATCCACCGCGACACCTGGCGGTGTAGAAGGACAATCGTCCGCAGAATCAGACACACCGTCACCATCAGTATCCTTTACCAACAAGCAACCTTTTTCGTCTACCGTTGCACCTTGAGCTGTTTGCGGGCACCGGTCCTTGCTATCCTTAACACCATCACCGTCGCTATCGAGTTCACAACCCTGCATATCGACTGGCGCACCCGGCGGTGTAGAACGACATTGATCTTTCTCATCGGGCACGCCGTCACCATCGCTATCCACGGGTGGGGCAGCCGCACGAGCCGCACCCAATGGGATGGCGATACCGAGGTTCACCGTCCAGTCGTTGAATCTGTTTTCGCTGGGTATACTGATCTCGTCGTCGTCAAGGCGGTAACGCACGTCACCCCGTAACCGAAAATTGTTGTCCGTCAATTGTTGAAAAAAACCAAAGCCGATGTTGGCAAAAGGATTGGTCTCTGTGCGATTTTGATATTCTGTGCGTAAGCCGCCGACACCAAACACGGCATAGGGTGCAAAGGAGGGATCTCGATTAAAAAAATACACTGCGTCGAACAATATGCCGCGTTGTTTAAATTCGTCAATAGGGCTGTTCTTGACCTCCAATTGATCAGTCACACCACTAATTTCAATGCTCCACTGTTCGTTTAACGCTTTACCCAGACCGAACTGAAAGCCAACATCATCGTCAGCCAGCCTATTGCTGTCCGCACCAATATAGGATATTGACGGCGCTAAATACCAGCGATCATCAAGTTCACCGGTACTTTCTCCGGCTCCGGCACTCACTACTTGACATAACATTATCGTACTAAAATAAAATAGGATGACCCTAATCCATTTTTTCACTATACACCTCCATTGATTAAATTTATTATTCAAACTTTATTATTCAAACTT
>CAZWBV010000201.1:1673-5454 GCA_964632225.1 uncultured Gammaproteobacteria bacterium
ATTATTCAAACTTTGCAGGACACAAATTCTCACCCCTTCAGCTACAACGCGCTTGAAAGATATTTTAAAATACAATTATTGGCTCGAAATAAGGCAACAAAAAATATTTTTCGGATCTTAACACTATTATTGAATAATAATCTACTTCTACTTTTTACTTTGTTATTTTGCTACTTTTTCCCAGTGACAATGCTCGCCGCCTCTGTGCTTTTTTAATTTTATTAAACAGAGGGAAGCTTCAATATATATAAGATCGGCACCGCATTTTGGGGAATAGGCTGTTCAAAAAACGCTAATCACCAAAGCAACAAATGTGGAATTATAGGTGTAACAACAGAATTGTAATCGGCTAAATTTTTGTGTCCGAAGAACGGACTATAATAAGTGAGTATTCTCTAACTGGACAAATCCAGCTGAAATAAGCCAGGTAATGCGTCGAAGGAATCAATTACTGTATCTGGATTCGCATCACAAATATCATTTCCATGATTATAGCCATAACTCACACAGACTACCCTAAACCCTGCCGCTCGAGCTGCGTTCACGTCACTAACGGAATCACCTAGTAGCATTGAATTTTCAGGTAATACTGAGAAATACTCGGCAGCATGTAATAAAGGCAATGGATCGGGTTTTTTCTTGGGCAAGGTATCACCGCTAATAATAAGACTGAAATAATCATCCAAACCCAATGTGTTCAATAACGGCAGTGTAAATCGTTCTGCCTTGTTGGTGACACAACCTAACTTGAATCTCTGTTGCATTAGCCAATCAAGCCCGGCGATAACACCTGGATAAACACGACTGCGTTTACTGTTATTTTCCTGGTATAATTCGAGAAAAACCGGGTAGGCCTTATCAAATAATTCTTTGTCAGGTTCGCCATCGAGTTGGCCCGTTAAAGCACGCTGTACCAAGCGTTCCACGCCATTACCGACCCACTTGCGTACCGCGTCCTCACCTTGCACAGGCAGTGACAATACCTGCATCATGGAATCAATACAAAAAGCCAGATCAGGCACACTGTCAACCAGTGTGCCGTCTAGATCGATAAGAATTAAATCGGGTTTATCAAACACCATGTGGAAATATTAAACTCTTTGTTTCAAATTTTATTTCAAATTGTTTCAAACTAACGTGTTTCAAGCAGTGCTCCAATCCAGGCGTTTCGTGCCCGGTCTTTCATAACCAAGCCTTGGGCCGGGACCTACCCGGGGCCTACTTGGCGAGTGCCAGCTCTGAGCGCATGGCATCTATTGTGGCCTTATAGTCGTCAGTATTAAAAATAGCGGAGCCGGCAACAAAGGTATCTGCACCTGCTGCGGCAATTTCCCGAATATTATTGGTTTTTACACCACCATCGACTTCAAGTCGAATCTCCTTACCGCTTTGATCAATTAACTTGCGCACTTCTTTTAGTTTTTCCAGTGTACTGGGAATAAAACTTTGACCGCCAAAACCTGGGTTAACTGACATCAGCAAAATCATGTCCACCTTATCCATGACATGTTTTAAATAATCCAACGGCGTCGCGGGGTTAAATACCAAGCCAGACTTGCACCCGGACTCTCGCACTAATTGCAACGACCGATCGACATGCTCAGAAGCTTCAGGGTGAAAAGTAATGTAGGTTGCACCTGCTTTGGCAAAATCCGGGATTATCCGGTCAACTGGTTTCACCATCAAATGGACATCAATATCAGCGGTGACACCGTGCTTGCGCAATGCCTCACAAACCAGTGGACCAATTGTTAAATTAGGCACATAGTGATTATCCATCACATCAAAATGCACAATATCAGCACCGGCATCCAGTACATTAACCACTTCTTCGCCTAATCTGGCAAAATCTGCGGAAAGAATAGATGGCGCAATTTTATAATCTGGCATACATTCCTCGTGTTACTTCAAATGAATAATTTGGAACCACTAATCTGTTCTCGATTGTCTTCGATGTGTGGCCACGGGGACGCACTTTAACATGATTAAGTGATTTTTTTCAGCTCTTTAAGTCTAATCCTAAAAGTGTAATCCTAAATTAATAGGTTATTTCAACTATGCTAACTAATTATAACCGAAATAAACTGTGGACCTGGGTTTTTCCTTAATATTTATAAGAATATATAACATCATGAGAATTTCACCAATAAAAAACAAGCAGATACAGATAACGACGCAACCAATTATTCTCATTTATGCTGCCATTTCCCTATTTTTCAGCCACAGCGCACTGGGCTCAAATTTTGCGCTGGAAAAACGAATTGCTGATCAATTGGAAAAAAGCAAACTAAATGGAAATACCGTATGGTTAGAGACGGGAAAACAGAAATTCTTCTCAATGTACCTGGAAGCGGCGGGTTCAACGCCACTCGGGGGCATTATTTTTCTACACGGTATGGCCGCCCACCCAGACTGGCCAACGGTTATTTCTCCACTACGAAATAGTTTACCCCTCTCTGGTTGGGCATCACTGTCAATACAAATGCCGATCTTATCAAATGATGCATCAGTGGAAGAATATATTCCACTGCTTAAAGAAGTGCCTCAACGAATAACGTCTGCAATTGAATTTTTTCATTCAAAAGGTGTATACAACATCATTGTTCTTGGCCATGGTCTGGGCGCAACAATGGGTACGTATTTTTTGGCGTCCGAATCACGCAGCGCATCAGCGGTCAACGCGTTTGTAGGAATAGGACTTGGCACTCACAATCAATACCGTGAATTCAACCCGTCCTATTCAATTGCGAAAATAAAAATACCCTTTTTCGATCTTTTTGGCAGCCTGGATCTGGATAGCGTAAAAAACTCAGCAAGTACTCGGCGACAGGTGGCACGCAAAATCGGTAACACTCGCTACAGACAAACAAACATACTCGGTGCGGATCATTTCTTTACGGGACTGGACAAACAATTAGTTAACCGCGTAAATAGTTGGTTAAAAAAACATGCACCAAGCAAAAAATTCGACAAAAAACAACGACTATCAAACAATACAGAAAAGAAAAAAGAATAGGCAAGATGTCCACGGCTGAAGATGTCTAAAACTAAAACCCCTTCGTCTTTTTGATTTGATCATAAGCGGATTTGATTTCTTGTGTTTTTTCGGTTGCCGATTTCATCATTTCCTCTGGTAGCCCCTTGGCCACCAGCTTATCGGGATGATGTTGACTGACTAATCGACGATAGGCTTTTTTAATGGCCGCTGGATCTTCCTTTTGAGTAATACCTAATATTGCATATGCATCCTTAAATTTCCGGCGCGTTCTTTCGGGTGATTGGATTCCGAGGCTAATAATTCCGTGTTGACGACGTATCAATGAAGACAGTTGCTCGAATTCTTGTTTGGAAAATTCAAAGCAATTTGCCATTTCCATCAATAATTTTTTTTCCTGGTAACGCAGCGCCCCATCAGCAAACGCAGCGTGTAATTGGATCTCCAAAAAAATGCGCATCAAACTGCGCCGTCGTCGGCACTCTTCTTTAAATTGCTCCAGCACAGCGTAAAAAGGAAATTCTGCCCGTTTACCTTCATTAAACAATCGACCGGCAGCAATTTTTTGTTCCCCGCTGAGCTTCATTTGCGCCATTACTTTTTTCGCCATGGAAATTTCGCATTTCGTAATCGAACCATCTGATCGTGCTAAGTGCCCCATAACGGAAAATGTTGCAGTAAAAAACGCAGCCTGCACCCTGGTTTTTTCCCCTGGCCCAAACCCAGGTGCAATATGTCGACGCGCCACGCCAACACCTTTTTCGATATTGTGTCCAAGCGCGACAC
>CAZWBV010000202.1:0-5449 GCA_964632225.1 uncultured Gammaproteobacteria bacterium
CACAATCACAAAAAATGACGCACGTTATGAGCATCGATATGTCGCAGTTTCTTGATACTTTTTATGAAGAAAGTTTCGAAGGCCTCGATATTATGGAAAATGGGTTGCTCAATCTTGATATTGGTGCAGCAGATGTGGAAGTTGTTAATACTATTTTCAGGGCAGCGCATTCAATTAAAGGGGGCAGTGCCACCTTTGGCCTTAGCGATGTTGCTGACTTCACCCATTTGATGGAGACGCTGCTGGATGAAATGCGTGATGGCAGAAGGGACGTAACTGAACACGCTGTCGATGTTCTTCTGCAGTCAGTGGATGTACTGCGCGAATTATTAATGGCGGCTAAGGAAAGCGCGGATATAGATCATGAACGTGTAAAAGAATTAAAAGAAAAATTAAATGAAATATTGGGTACGTCATCCGTGGCAACGGCGGATCGTGAAAAAGGTATTGCAGTAGATTCTTCAAAAGCGGTAAATTCAGAACAGCAACAGGCTGAAGCGTGGTTAATCAATTTTATTCCACACAAAGAAATATTTCAGACTGGCAATGACCCCGTTCGTATGTTGAAAGAATTAGCCAGTATGGGCGAGATTGACGTGGATGTGGCGTTGGGTTCATTGCCTGGTTTTGCCACATTGGATCCGGAAGAGTGCCATCTTTCATGGAGTATAAAGCTGCATGCCGCAGTCACTGAAATTCAAATAAAGGAAGTATTTGAATGGGTGGAAGATGAATCGGATATCACAATTCAGCCATTAGAGAATACAGTAGTTCAAGATACCAGTAAAAAATCAGACCTTGCAGCACAAAAACCACAAAGCCAGCCTGCTGGCCAGTCTAACGCTGAAACTCCGGTAGCCAAATCCACAGCAAAGACGGGAAAAGCCAACAAATCACCTGTCGAATCAGCCTCTATCCGCGTAGGAATAGACAAAGTGGATGAGCTTATTGACATGGTGGGTGAGCTTGTCATCACACAATCTATGTTGAGTCAACTCGGTAAAGATTTTGATATGTCACGTTTGGAAAAATTATCAGATGGATTGGATGAGTTAGAGCAAAACACGCGTGAACTACAAGAAAGTGTCATGCGCATAAGGATGTTACCCATAAATTTCGCCTTTCAGCGATTTCCTCGAATGGTCAGGGATTTAAGTCAAAAATTAAATAAGAAAATTGAATTGGTGATGTCCGGCGAGCAAACCGAGCTGGATAAAACAGTGATGGAGAAAATTGGTGATCCGTTAGTGCATTTGGTGAGAAATTCCCTGGATCATGGATTAGAAACGCCGGACGTCAGATTAGCCGCTGGCAAGCCTGAAACGGGCGTTGTTCGTTTAAATGCTTATCATCAGGGGGGTAACATTGTTATCGACATCTCAGATGATGGTGCGGGTCTCAATAAAAAAAGAATTGCAGAAAAAGCGCTGGAACGTGGCCTGATTACAAAAGAAGAAGCCAAATCATTGCCTGACGAAAAAGTACATGATTTGCTTTTTATGCCCGGCTTTTCAACTGCGGAAACCGTCAGCGATGTCTCCGGGCGGGGTGTTGGCATGGATGTAGTAAAGCGAAATATCAGGGCGTTGGGTGGCACTATCAATGTCGTTTCCGAGGAAGGTAAAGGAAGCACCTTTACGATTCGACTACCACTGACATTGGCTATTCTGGATGGGCAGTTAGTGCGTGTTGGTACTCAAACTTATATTATTCCGCTGGTGTCAATAATCGAATCGCTGCAAGTCAAGAAGGAAACGATCAACAAAGTTGCGGGAAAAGCAGAACTTTATCGTTTGCGCGATCAATATATACCAATAGCACGTCTATACCAGATATTTAATATAATACCCGAATTTGATGAACTCGAAAAAGGCCTGGTTGTTGTCGTTGAAGGTGAAGGTCAGCGTGCTGGCATATTCGTAGATGATTTGATGAGCCAGCAACAGGTCGTAATCAAGAGCCTGGAGACCAATTACAAAAAAGTGAATGGCGTATCGGGTGCGACTATTTTGGGTGATGGTACCGTTGCATTGATTGTCGATGTTGCTGGACTAATCGAGTTGACCAGACTCCAAGTAAAACAACCAACGGGTATCGACGATAACCAAGACAGCAAAGCAGCTTAAAGCACAGGAGACTAAACATGGCGAGTACGCAAGCTTCAGTAGAACTCGAAATACAATCAACCGACAGTAATTCGGAAAATCAATATTTAACATTTATATTGGCTGGTGAAGAGTATGGCGTGGATATATTGCGTGTTCAGGAAATAAAGGGATGGGATAGTGTAACGCCAATACCAAACACACCGGATTATATTCGCGGTGTCATTAACCTGCGCGGCACCATTGTACCAATAATCGATCTTAGACGGCGTTTTTCTCTAGAAAGTATTCCCTATGGTTCGACCACCGTCGTTATCGTACTAAAGGTGTGTAACGGCGATACCAGCCGCATCATGGGTATCGTTGTTGACGCTGTTTCAGAAGTCTACAATATTGAAGCGGATGAGATGAAGCCACCCCCTGATTTTGGCACGATGGTCAGTATTGACTTCATACAAGGTCTGGCGTCTGTAGAGGAAAAGATGATTATTGTTCTGAATATTGATCATCTATTGAATTCGGATGAGCTTTCAGCGACGGACAAACTTATTCAACAGTAACTTATTCAACAGTAACTTATTTAACAGTAATAATGCCAACAACAAAATAATTATTTCGAAAAACCGTTTTACTAAAAAGTCATGCCTTAGGAGGCAAAAAATGGCAGTAAGAGCAGTAAGTAAGGCAGAAAAAAAACTAAAAAAAGTCGCTAATAAACTGATTGACGTCAATAAAGATAGACGAAAAGCCAAAAAAAATGAGGGTGACAGACGCACCAAAGCCAGTGATAGCGCATTGGGTCTGAATGTTGTGCTACTGGAAAAGACGTTTAAGGCATTAGCGCCACAGGCGCCAACGTTAGTGAGTCGTTTTTATGAAGAATTGTTTGTGCGTTATCCTGCAGTAAAACCGTTATTTAATAATACAACACAAAAGAAACAGGAAAAAAAATTACTAGCGGCTTTAAAGTTAGTGATTAACAATTTAAGGAAGCCCGCCACCTTAAGCAAAGTATTAAAAGAGTTGGGTGCAAAACATGAAGCGTATGGCGCACAACCAGCGCATTATGGTGCGGTTAGCACAACATTGCTGGATGTAATGGAAGAACTTGCTGGGGACCTCTGGACGGATGACGTAAATCAGGCGTGGACAAATGCATTAAATGTAATTACTGGCATTATGTTAGGGGAATACACTTCGGAGAAAATATCAATGGCAACAAAAAAATCAGATATACGGGAAAAAGTTAATGCGGAGGAAAAAAAGTTACGCTTAATACAGTCTGCGACGGAAAACGCATTAACATCGATCATGATGATTGACCGTGATCTTGTGGTCACCTATGTCAACAAATCCACGCTTGTTATGTTACGAAAATATGAAGAAACACTTCAATCGCTTTATCCTGGGTTTGTTGCAAATAACATAGTCGGCACGTGTATCGATATGTTTCATGCGAATCCAGCGCATCAACGAAAAATATTAGGTGATCAAAATAATTTACCCTATAAGACTGACATACAAGTCGGCCCATTAGTATTTAGAATCGGTGTAACGGCGCTGATAGACGAAGCGGGTGAGTATGTGGGGTGTAATCTGGAATGGTCAGATATAACAGAGGACCGACGCGAGTATACTAACATTGCAGGTCAGGTCAATGCCATCGGTAAATCACTGGCTGTAATTGAATTCAATATGGATGGCACGGTCATTACCGCTAATGACAATTTTCTTACTACTGTGGGTTACTCCCTGAACGAAATACAGGGTCAACATCACAGTCTATTTGTCGAGCCAGCCTACAAGAGCAGTGCTGACTACAGCGAGTTTTGGGCAAAACTTAATCGTGGCGAATATGATTCAGCAGAATACAAACGTATCGGCAAAGGTAGCAAGGAAGTCTGGATACAGGCATCTTACAACCCGATTATGGATTTAAATGGTAAGTTGTTCAAAGTTGTTAAATATGCCACGGACGTAACGGCGCAAAAATTGCAAACAGCCAATTTTTCGGGGCAAATCGACGCCATTGGGAAATCACAAGCCGTGATTGAATTTAATATGGATGGCACGATCATTACCGCCAATGATAATTTTCTGACTACCGTGGGTTACACTCTGAACGAAATTCAGGGTCAGCATCACAGTATGTTTGCTGAGCCAGCCTACAAGAGCAGTTCCGCATACAGCGAGTTTTGGGCAAAACTTAATCGTGGCGAATATGATTCAGCAGAATACAAACGCATAGGCAAAGGCGGAAAGGTGATCTGGATACAGGCATCTTACAACCCGATTATGGATTTAAATGGTAAGCCGTTCAAGGTCGTTAAGTACGCGACAGATATTACCGAACAAAAAGATGCCGAGCGTCAAATTGCAAGTCTTGTTGAGGCGGCGGTACAAGGTAAATTGGGTGACAGAATTGGGGCCGAAAATTATTCTGGATCTATAAAAACCCAGGCGGAGGGCATCAATAAATTAATGGATACCATTGTGGTGCCTATTCAAGAAAGTACCAGCGTTGTCAAAGGGTTGGCAAACGGCGATTTAACCAAAAAAATGGACGGTGAGTTTTACGGTGATTTTGCAGTGATGCGCGATGCTGTAAATGGGTCTATAGCGAATCTGTTTAATATGGTCACTAAGATCCAGGAAACCGCGTCAAGCATCACCTCTGCTGCAACAGAAATCGCACAAGGTAATACGGACTTAAGTCAACGTACAGAAGAACAAGCCTCTTCATTGGAAGAAACGGCGTCCAGCATGGAAGAAATGACCAGCACAGTAAAACAAAATGCGGACAATGCGAAACAAGCCGATCAACTGGCGGCTGCTGCTCGCGACCAGGCTGAAAAAGGTGGGTCGGTGGTTGCCAGCGCAGTGACGGCGATGGGTGAAATCAATAATAGCAGTAAGAAGATCGCCGATATTATTAGCGTTATCGATGAAATTGCATTTCAAACCAATCTGCTTGCACTTAACGCGGCCGTGGAAGCAGCGCGCGCGGGTGAACAAGGCAGGGGATTTGCCGTTGTCGCGACCGAAGTGCGTAATCTTGCACAACGCAGTGCAGGCGCGGCGAAAGAGATTAAAACACTGATTAAAGACAGTGTCGAGAAAGTGGATGAAGGTTCCCGATTGGTCGACGCGTCCGGTTCCACACTGGAAGAAATTGTCAGTGCAGTGAAAAAGGTAAGCGATATTATTGCAGAAATCGCTGCGGCGAGTCAGGAGCAGTCCTCGGGTATTGAGCAAGTCAATAAAGCGATCACTCAAATGGATGAAGTGACGCAACAAAACGCGGCATTGGTTGAAGAAGCCGCTGCGGCGAGTGAATCAATGAA
>CAZWBV010000203.1:0-5367 GCA_964632225.1 uncultured Gammaproteobacteria bacterium
TTTACCGCATCATCAAATGCATCCTGGACCTGATCAGGCGGTTGCGCATTTTGCATGTTCACGCTGGTAACAATAAGTCCGGTTTTGTATACATCCAGAATTTCCTGAATTTTTGCTGTCACATCATCGCCAATTTCACCACGACCTTCGGTCAATACAAAATCCATTTTGCTTTTACCGATCAATTCACGCACTGCACTTTCTGTTGCCTGATGCAACGTTAAGTCCGGGCTGCGCACATTGAATAAATATTCCTTGGCACTGCTAATTTTGTATTGCACTGCAAGTTCAACGTCGACGATATTTTCATCCTGGGTGAGCATCAGTGATTCGCGTTCTACTGACGTAGTCGATTGACTTCGCCCACCACCGGAACGGTATCCCACTTCGACGGTACGTACGTTAGAAATATCGACTTCCTCTTTTGTTTGAATAAAGCGAGGATACCAATGCAATCCGGGTAGCGTCGTCGTCTTATAGGCGCCGAACTGCAAAATCACGGCGCGTTTACCTTCTTCAATCTGATAAAGTCCGGATAGTGCCCAGGCTATAAAAACGACCACAGCAGCCAGCCCCACTAACTTGTTCACGCCACCGGCACTCATCTTCGAACCGTTACCTGAACTGCCCCCCCCCCCACTGGAGCCACCGCCAAATAAGCTGTTTAATTTCCCCTGGAGTTTTTTAACAATTTCATCGAGATCAGGCGGACCTTGATTTTTACGCCCACCACTGTTATTGCCCCAAGGATCTTTATTACCATCCGAGTTATCACCCGAACCACCTGGTTCATTCCAAGCCATTTTTTGCTTCAATGTTTGCTCCAATGTTTGCTCCAATGTTTGCTCCAATCTTTGTATTTGCTCTATTTAGCGGTACTATACTATTAAGATAAGTTTAAGTTTACAACAGTTTAAGGTTACAATTTTACAGTGATAAGATACGATAGATTCGTAGGCCCTTATGATTAAGTAAGATGTTTAAGCCAAAAAGTGAATTGTAGGTGGCTTAAGCGGTGCCCGCAAGATTTTTTGTGTCAATCGGAACAATCATGGAATTTTTGAACTCGTTTTGTCGCTGCAGCAAATCATATTGATCACAGTCCAGCTCAACTTCAATTAATGCGTCATTATTGTCCAAATACTGCTCATTAAGCACACAACCCAGATCATATAATTTTGCCCGCAAACAGCCCGCAGTTGAGGGAATACGTAAAAAAAGCCTGTCTTTTGCGGCACGAAAATACCGACCAAGCACCTGATTGAGTAAATCGAGTCCTTCTCCCGTTTTGGCAGAAATCCATACGCGTTTTGCTGTTTCATTCGTTTGCTCAACGTCGCAGTGGTTAGCCGCATATTCTATATAGGCATTTTTTCCCGATATCAAGTCAATTTTGTTATAAATTTCTATTTGCGGCACATTGTCTGCGCCTATTTCCTTTAACACGGCATTCACCTGCGCTATATTTGCACGGCGATTTTCGTCATTGGCATCAATGATATGTAGCAACAAACTCGCCTCCCGGGTTTCTTCCAATGTCGATCGAAAAGAGGTGACTAATTGGTGAGGTAGATGGCGAATAAATCCTACCGTATCGGCAAGGATCAGCGGCTTTGCATCGGGAAACTCAATTCTGCGCAATGTCGGATCCAGCGTCGCAAACAATTGGTCGGCTGAATAGACCTCTGATTTCGTCAAGGCATTAAACAGCGAAGACTTGCCTGCATTTGTGTAACCCACTAAAGAAACCGTCTTTAATTCGGCGCGGCGTCTTGATCTGCGACTTTGATGGCGACGCTTGTCGACTTTAGATAATTGTTTATGCAGTTGTTTGATACGAATTCCAATTAAACGACGATCGGTTTCTAACTGCGTTTCACCTGGACCACGCAAACCGATTCCCCCTTTTTGACGTTCCAAATGGGTCCAGCCACGTACCAGACGTGTGGAAAGATGTTGTAATTGCGCCAGTTCCACTTGCAGGCGCCCCTCATGAGAGCGAGCCCGCTGTGAAAAAATATCGAGAATCAAACCGCTTCGATCCAGCACAAAACAATCGAGATGTTTTTCTATATTTCTTTCCTGTGCTGGTGAAAGCGCATGATTAAATATCACCACTTGCGCATTTAACTCCACGACAAGCGATTTAATTTCATCCAGTTTACCACTTCCTATGAAATATTTAGGGCTGGGAACCTTGCGAGAACCGGTTACAACGGCGACAGGTATAACACCCGCCGAAAGCGACAATTCTTTAAATTCATCTAAAAATTCGCCGTCGCTTTCGGAGGAGATATCAATTTGTACCAAGATAGCACGTTCACTGTTTTTTACCGGGCGATCAAACAAATCTCGTACCGATTGCCATTTTGTGACATCCTATCGTTTTGGAACCGATGAAACTCAACACGCTACGCCATACAAAAAAAGCGAAAAAACCCTGCAAACAATCACTGCAGACTAATCACGATCCGCTTCCGCCTCCAGCCTCTTCTGATGCATCGTCGGCTGCAGGTACTCTTACATTGCGTGCCGGTACAACGGTAGAGATAGCATGTTTATATACCATTTGATTAACACTGTTTTTTAGTAACACGACGAATTGGTCAAATGAATCTATTTGTCCTTGTAACTTTATTCCATTGACTAGAAAAATCGAGACAGGTATTTTCTCTTTTCTCAATGCATTTAAGAAAGGGTCTTGTAGCGATTGCCCTTTTGACATGTTGTGTTCTCCTCATTATCGTTATGATTGTAGCAAATCTTCCATGATAGTCTCGTTACATCGTTAGCGACGCATCGTTAGTGACGATAGTCAATCACAGTTAGTTACATAGACATATAAAGAACTGTTAAATCTGAATTTATGTTCAACAAACTCACTAAACACTGCTCCGTAACATAGCTTATAACATACGGCTTGTAACATAGCCCGTAACATGGCCAGTCACTTAGCAACGAGTACCACTGCCTCAATAATCCACCCAGGCTAACTGATTGTTTTTGTTTGTATTGTTAACAAATCCACTCAACGCCCATAATTTCCTTACTCTATTTACTCTTATTTCCTTAGGTGTCCATTCATGCTTATTGTAGCATATATCCAGTTTGTGCTAATCCTTATATAAGTGCCGCGTCCAAATAATTCAATACTTTAGCCAAGAGTTTTTTGTCTGTGGTATTAAACCAAGTAATCGCCGAATCGGCTCTCAACCAGGTAAACTGACGTTTGGCAAACTGCCGTGTTACAACCAACATACGCTCCTCCAGTTGTGAGTAACTCAGTTTTCCTTCCAAGTATTCCCAACCCTGGCGGTAGCCTACCGCACGCATGGACGGTAAATTTTTATGTACATCGTCACGATTAAAAAAATAGGTTACCTCCTCAATAAAACCCTTTTTTAACATGTGTGCAACGCGCTTGCGTATATTTTCATGAAGTACCGATCTGTCTTCAGGTGCGATCGCTATTTTAATAATATCATAAGAAATCGGTTTTAAAGTAGACTGTTCATAAAGCGATGACATGGTTTGGCCACTGATTTCGTATACTTCAAGCGCACGTAAAATTCGCTGCGAATCATTGGGGTGTATACGATGCGCAGATTCGGGATCAATACGTATTAGTCGTCGATACAACATATCAAGACCATTTTGCTTTACCTCGACTTCAAGCGCTTTGCGTACTTGCGGATCGGCTTGCGGTAGTTGCGAAAGACCTTTCTCCAACGCACGAAAATAAAGCATGGTACCACCGACCAGCAGCGGTATATTACCTCGGGCTGTTATTTCGTTCATCTCGTGCAGCGCGTCTTCACGAAATCGCGCAACGGAATAAGGTTTGTCCGGCTCACAGATGTCTATTAGTTTATGCGGTGTTTTTTCAACAACAACTCGATTCGGTTTTGCGGTACCAATATCCATACCCCGGTACACCAGCGCGGAATCAACACTAATAATTTCAAAAGATCGTCCGTCTAACGGGTTATCGACCAGTTGAATCGCCAAATCTGTTTTTCCCGACGCCGTCGGCCCCATTAAAAAAACGGCAGGAGGATAAGGCACTGCTACAATTCCAACGCAAAAATCAGTGCATCTTCACGACCACCTTCACTAGGATAATAGTTAGTGCGCACACCTACCCGATTAAAACCTTTTTTATCGTATAAATGTAGCGCAACCGTATTAGAGGGACGAACTTCAAGAAAAACACTTTTTGCCTTGTGGTTACCGGCAATTTCCAGCAAATAGTCGAGCATACATTCACCCAACCCACATTGTTGTGATTCCGGTTTGACACTAATATTAAGGATATGCGCTTCGTCTGCGGCACCAATGGATAAAACACCGTACGCCACAATCTTCTCATTTTCTTCCATCACCCAACAGCAGTAACCTACATGGAGACAATCCCTGAAAATGGATTCAGTCCACGGAGAGGGATAAACGCGTCTATCTATTGCAATGATCTGCGACAGATCCTGCTGACACATTGGGCGTAATTCAACAGCGGGGTGATCCAGTACAGCGCTCACCTACAGGCCCCCTACAGAATCTAAAAAAAAAATTGCGCTGTTGAACATGTTTCATCACCGTATAAACGATAGCCACCATAATCCTAAAAAATCAGTTGAATCTACTCGGCAACTGCACCTGCGTTGCTCTAACTACCGTGCATGTACGATCCACTTGATTTATTTAGGATAATCATATTATCGGAAAATACTCAAGATTCTTTGAAAATTTTCACCGCTAATTTCAAATCATTCCATGCTTTTCGCTTTTCCTGCGGAGAACGCAGTAAATAAGCAGGATGATAAGTCACTACCAAAGGTATCTTTTGTTCACCATACAAATAAGATCGCCCTCTTAATCGACCAATAGCAGTATCGGTTTCTAATAGATTTTGAGCGGCAATACGTCCCAACACCAATATGACTTTTGGTTTGATCAAATTGATTTGTGATGTCAGATAGGGCTCACATAACACGACTTCTTCCGCTTTTGGGTCCCTGTTGTTGGGTGGCCTGCACTTGAGTATATTTGCGAGATACACCTGCTCTCGCGTTAAGTTGATAGCGCGTAACATGTCAGTCAATAATTGACCTGCACGCCCAACAAACGGTTCGCCTCGTCGATCTTCTTCGGCGCCCGGCGCTTCACCTATAATGAGCCAATCTGCTTCACGATCGCCAACACCGAACACCGTTTGGGTACGTGACTTGCTAAGCTCACAAGCGGTACAGTTTTTCACCTGACTAGCAAGCGTATCCCAATCCGCTAAAACTGACGGCTCAGATAATGCGCCCGCTTCTTGTGGTTGCGTCAGCTCCTGTCGCACCCATACCTGAACACCCATCTCGTGCA
>CAZWBV010000204.1:0-5366 GCA_964632225.1 uncultured Gammaproteobacteria bacterium
CAAACGTCTGACGAGGCGATGTGTGTTGTTGATTTTGGTGTTGCGCGTATACCGGTTATATGACAAATAACACAATTATCAACCACGACTTCAGTATGGGTAAACGTGGCCGGCACCCATCCCGACGTCAAGTGACAGACATCGCAAGAAACCATACCCGTTGGAATATGATCTATCGGTTGAATGGGTGCAGCAACGGCAAGTGGCGCAATCGCCGCCGCTGCGTGGCATTCGTTACAACTGCCAGATACCACTTCGTCGTGGTTAACAAGGCCCGGTAACGGAGCCCAGGCGGTTGTGGAATGGCAGGCATCGCAGACATTCGACGTTTGCGGATGGGTCACCGACCTTCCTGATGCAAGGCTTCCGTTATGGCAATCAAAACATGCATTTATTATTTGCGCATGGTCCACTGCAGCGGCAGCCACCGGTGCCCAGGTCGCAGGCAGTGTGGCGTGACAAGCATCACATACATTACTGGTTGGCATATGAGTGGCTGATTTGCCGCTGGCGATCGCGTTATCGTGGCATGTGATACAGTTATTTGCGAAGTTGCTATGGTCAATACTCGCAGGTGTCCAGCCCCCAGTATTATGGCAACTGTCACATGCCAGATCCGTGATAATGTGGGCAACATTTTTTCCCGTCGAGATGACGCCATTGTGGCAACTAGCACACACACCCAGGACTTGAGTATGATCAACCGCGGCGGCGGCTATCGGTTGCCAGGCGACAAAACCACTATGACAAGCTTCGCAGACATTGGTTGATACTATATGCGCTGGCGATTTTGATGTGGCCCGTATGCCGCTGATATGACACAACGCGCAGCTATCAACAGCAACTTCAGTATGGGTAAACGTTGCGGGTATCCATGCCGTTTTTGAATGGCACGCATCGCACGACACCAGACCAGTGCGGATATGGTCCGCCGGCTGACCCGATCCAACCACAGCAAAAATAGATGCCCCAACGTCAAAAGCAGCGTGACAATCAGTACAACCACCCGCCAATATCTCATCGTGATCCGGTATCCCTAAAACAGGCACCCAAGCGGTTACATTGTGACAAGCGGCACATCGATTAGTCGTTTGAACATGCGTCAGCGACTTAGCGTGGCACGCGTTACAATCAGTGGTCTCCAAAAACTCACTATGATCCACCAACAAAGCAGGCACAAACGCAACCGTAGAATGACATGTTTCGCAAATATTTGTAGAAGCAATATGGCCTAAAGATTTGCCAATAGCCGTTTCACCATCGTGGCAGGTAAAACAGGTTTCCCCTAACACCTCATCGTGATCAACAATCGTTGCCGGCACCCACGATACGGTTTGATGACACGCTTCACAAATATCTGTTGTGGGTATATGGCTCGTTGTCTTACCCGTGGCGCTAATCCCATTGTGGCAACTGGCACACGCTGTGGAAATATCACTGTGATCCATCACCGCGCTTGACAAAAATCCTTCGGTGGTATGACAAAGATGACAATCTTCCGTTGTTTGAACATGACTTATGTTTTTACCAACGGCAATGATATCGTCATGACAACCAATGCAAGTAGACGGTACCGTTTTAAAATCCGTATCAGCATGGCAGGACTCACACTTAACGTACTGATGTTGGCCGGTCAGTTCAAAATTTGTTGAGAAATGATCAAATTCAATGTCAGAAGGCTGCAACAAAACACTTGCTGCAATTACATCAAACACACAAAACCAGGCCACGACAAAAAATAGCGCAGCACACAGTCTAGTGCGTGATAAAATAAATTTGTTAAACGACACTGGCCACCCCGACCTTGTTTAAACAACGCCTCGATCAAAAACGAAGTTTTAAGTTTCCATATCCCCTGATTATCTTTTTTAGAATGTTATTTGTTGACAATCTAGCGCTTTTTATGTGTAGCTAATTTATTTTTGCATGAGACATTACTATAGTAATTTTTTTATGTACCCTCTTTTTTGTCTGATTTGTCTGAGCCTATCGTCTGAGTATTGCTTGCTTATGTGCTGCACAACTTGCCTTCGTATGCCACACAACAGACGATACTGTTTCTCGATACTGTTTCTCGATACTGTTTCTCGATACTGTTTTTTTATTTTTCTTCCGTAAGTCCTTAATATAACAGAAACTATTCGCCTTAACCATATGCCAGGCTAAGGTATTTTTCAAGAAACACGTCTGTACCCGCAAAAATAATTATTAACATAAAATTGATAGCTACTTCAATACCATCAATATGACTATAAAATTACGTTTATAGATATTTTTGTCACGATATATCAATAATTTACAAGCAACAAATAACCTAATAATTCAGTCCAATTTCTAGCCGAGAATGTAGGATTTACGTTACCTGGGACACCTGATTATTACTTAACATAAAATATACTAAAATATTTTTTTAACCAGGCAAGTTTTTTTCTCAAGTAAGGCCATTCCGCGCCACGCCATTTAATCGAAAAATCTGACTCGAAATGACTTTCCGTCACGACGATCACCTAAGTCCGACAGGTTTCTCCCTAGCTAATAAATTGCAAACACTTGTATCGCCAATTCGTTTAATTTATCGTTAGTGTTTAGCGGCTGGAAAACTTCGCCGTAAATTCGCAGGATCATTTTCTTGCCTATAAATTTCTCAAACACTTTTTGAGGTGACAATTCAGAAAGTGGCACACCCAATGTGCAGATTGATATTTTACGTCCAAACAAGTTTGAAACTGGATGGGGGTAGCGGAATATAATATCATCTCCATCACGTTCAACTTTGAATTTACCGTAGATCAATGTTTGTTGTCCCTTAATATCTTCTGAGCTCAATTTCGCGATTACACCATGAACGGACTGCTTCTTAAACTCATTCCGCCTCTTTGTCACTTCATCTTGTTGCAATGTAAATCTGAGATGATTCTGAATCACCGCTAAATCTTTGTCTAACTTTATCATTCGCCCGGAATCGATATCATTCTGATCGAGAACTTCAAGTCCAACAATCACTTGACGTTGCTCCAGTAGATATATTTGCAGTCGACTGAACATCTCTTTGAGGCTTGCACCTGTTGACACTTGTTCAGCTACCCACTTTGTAATTTCCACACTCCCTGCGTTTTCACCAACAGTTGCTCTTATCCTAGCCCGAGCAGAAAGATCATCCTCAACAAGAATTTCTTTGATAAGATTAACTAAAATGGGTTCTTTGAAAACGCCATTGAAGGCTTCTCGAATACTGAATTCATCCGAATAGTTAAAGCAATTAATCTGTTTAATCGACTCGAAGTACGTCTGGCGACCGGACGCACTCTGATCAGCTAAATCAGTGAAGTCAAATTCGAAATCATCGCCATCTTCTGCTCCTTCGGTTGCCCCCAACGCCACTAAAATTTCTTCAAAGTGATCAAAACGCGATGGATTATTTTGCGTTGGCACCCAAATCGACTTCGGTAGCTCACTTGCGTCTGTGGAATCCCGAGTACTCAAAATTGACTGCAGTGCACCACGATAAAATTGCGGCTTTTTGATCAAAAATCGTTCAGGTAGGTCCTCTATTTTCAGGATAGTTTTTGCCACGGGTTCACTCCTGTGTTTTTTCTTTTATTAGTTCCTGTCGTGTCTTAAACGGCTTGATAATATACAATATACGTACACACGGCAAACACATCCATATCAGAATGCTGTTTAAAACACTGCACTAGCAGTAAAAACAAGGAATCAGGTTACTTGTATAATAACCAAAAATACACAACCAATTTTCAAGCTTTAGATATGATACAAACAATCTGACTCCGGATACCGCAATGTAACACGGCCCAATGTATACGGGACTTACAGTACAGACCAGACGGAAATAAAAAATATATATTGTCAGTAAAAAGAGAGGATTGAGAAAATCTCAGCGGGAGATTGGTCTGAAACAAAGAATAATATCAATAAGTATCAACTAATTAACGATGATAGTTGTTTTATTTACTGTGTAAAAATTTGTAGTTTTTAAAATTGCGGTTTTCTTCTCACAAACAACAAGTACACTATCGACAGCAGTACTAACAACGGCAAGATCGGATCAAACTTGTTTTTCGTTGCTAAACTACACCCCCTCCTCCACTGCCACGCGCCGCTATGGCAGTTAGTATTTTACTGGCAGGTGTGTCGTGACTATGCCTTGAGGATACAAGCAACCTCCAATACCTCTAAATTCAGGGAGCATCTAGAATTTCGAGGGTTTTATGTAAATTAAATGGTTTTTTCAATGCAGATATTTTTTCTAGCGCTCGCCTACTTTCGCTGTTAATAGACTTGTAATCTAACTTAATGCGCAATTCCCTCCAAGAACTACCGAACAACATATCTTCTGTGTATGGCAAAGCTTCCGTTGCCTCTTTTTTGAAGTGTTTTGCTGTAGTTCTATAACGGCTTCCCGCAACATAAAATCTTGCCAGGTAATCTCCTTCACAAGTATTTCGAGCTTCTCTATTCAAGAAATACAAGGCAATTTCTAGCTCTCTTGAAGAAATATTTATTTTCTCAAACAAAGTTGGGGGCAACACAATATTTCGTCCTTCGTGTTCACATTCCTTTATTATATTCTCCGCTTTTTCTTTTTTATCTAAAAACTCTTTTAAAGCTAACGATATCATTTTTTCTTCTGTCATTTCGTCAGGTTCACTGCAAAATAAACTCGAAGAACCCAATATCAAAACTAATGCAACAAAATATTTATTGAATATCACAACCATATTCAACCCCTTTCCAAAATTCTCTTTCATTTCCAAAATGATAAAGTTGTTGTTCTCTTGCTATGTCAGCAATTACTCTGCCGTTGTATAATTGGCAAACCTGACATCGCTTTTGCTAAAGCTTCAAAATCTGCCTGAGAAATACTGTAAGCCGATTTTAATGGCCCATTGCCTAAAAAAATATTAGCCATCGTACCAATTGCTAGTGCGCCCGAAAGAATCGCACCAAGATTATTTCTCCGTTTTATATCCTCTATTGCATCAATACTTTTTTTATCAAATTTCAGACCATTTATAGATTTACACTGCATTATAACCTCCTTTTTTAGTGATTAGAGTATCTCAATACAGCGAAAATAATCGAGGCGCAAAACGCAGTGAAAGCTTCCGCTATCCTGCTCACGCCCCTTACCTGCCTCCACGCAGGCAATATCGGGAATATTGACACGTTTTGCAACGATGAGTTTGGTATTTTCAGGCACAATGCATCGTTTCATGAATTAATCAAAGGTTCCTTAGGTATAATACAAGCAACTCTGCCCCAATACATTTATTTTATACGGTCAATAAGGGGACAAGCCTATTGCATAAATCATAGATATTTTTTAATTTTTCCGAACTTAAGTC
>CAZWBV010000205.1:0-5313 GCA_964632225.1 uncultured Gammaproteobacteria bacterium
GGCCTAGTTTCACTAAGCCAATTGTGGATAACGTATTAACCGAAAAAACGGACAGGAAATTTTTCATTTTGAGAACTGAAATCAGAAGCCGCCTGGCAGATTCCCACCGCGGCCATGTTTTCGATGACGGGCCTGCCCCCACTGGGAAACGCTATTGTATGAATTCGGCTTCTTTGAGATTTATCCCTAAGGAAGAGCTGCAGGAAAAAGGATATAAACAGTTTTCCAGCTTATTTTCCGACAATATGCAGGTAAATAAAGCACCCGGTACAATTTAGAAACCAATTTGACCTAACATATCCATTGAACTGTCGCGAGAATGACTAAGACGCGAAAGATAAAAAATGCGCCCTTTCTCCCTTTCCCCTAATAGATCTATTACAAAGAAAGGGCGCATTTTCCAGAATGAGCTAACCCGGATTAAGCGGCATCTGCTATTGGGTCAGCGCTGACTAACGAAATAACTGGTTTCTTTTTAACCTTCTTGCGCTTCTTTATCGGCTTATTAAGAGTTTTATCTGCTTTTTCAATTGCATTTACATAAGCAGTTAATCGTTTACATCCTGCTTTCAGTGCAACCAGTTCTTCTGATACAGCGGTTTTAGCTGGTTTTAATTTGTTCAATTCCTTTGCTGTTTGGGCAATTTCTTTTTCAACCGCCTTAAGCGCCTTGCGATTTCCTGCACCCCCTTCCTTTTTTAACTTAGTGGCAGCGGTCTTTTTACGTTTCATAAGTACAACACGTTTTTTACTAAAACGTTTAATTTCAGTTACCAGCTTTTTTGCTTCCGTGGTTTTTGTTGCAACCGCCGCAACGGCATCTTTGCATACCTTAGCAAGGTTACTGAGTGATGTTTCTGTTGTCTTTTCCACTGCAATACTATTAATAATCGATTTTTTCACTGCTTTAGCCATACGTTGATTCCTCTGATTTTCATGTTGTTTAAACAATTTAAACAAGGGAAAATGAGTTTATACCATTATTTACGCTAGTGGTATCTTTTAGTACAGTTTTTTAATTTTTTGTGAGCACAAAAATGAATTAACGCGTTTACGCACCCGTACTCTGTCAATGTAATATTTACCTCAACATCAGCAACATGAATAACTATTTTCCAGCGTCACTATTTTTAATTTGAATTTTCAATCTAGCCCGCATTTCTCACAGGAGGGCAAACGTCTCGTAGTGATTTGGATTCACAATTGATTTTGTGAAGCAGCGCAATAGGGGCCGTATTGCCGACTGAATGAAATGCCTTGTGGATTCAACATAACGGCATCCTGCTATCGTGCCTCACCTACATCCGTGTAGGCAAAGATCAAGTGAGAATTTGCCATCCCGGTGAGAAATGCGGGCTAGAACAACACTAAAAACTTGCAAAGCGATGATTGGAACAAGTGCCGTCACAATGTGTCAAACTCTACTATAAATTAAGATTTTTTCGACGGATATTGGCCATTAAAACGTTATATTAGTTGAGAAACGATATCTTTGTAGAAAATCCGCTTATTTACAACTACTTAAGCTTATTTCGACATCATGACACAGGGAACATCTGGTTCTCGCAGCACAACGAAAGTAAACGATGAAGCGGGTACCAAATCAAATAAAGGGTCAGCCTCTATGAAAAGATTAAAATTAAATATCGCGATTATCCTTATTATTAATGGACTAATAATAAGCGTATTTTCATCTCCCGTGTTTGCTGATAGACAATTCGTTGGCAAACCGTCTCATAAGCAATCTCATAACAGCAACAGACAACACCTGAAAAAAGGCAATTCTACTGCATTTCGAAATAAACAAAGACAGAGCGTCAAACAGACAAAAAAACATTTAAATCACAACAAATCCTGGAAAAAAGATCGTAAACACAAAAAAATAACAAAAGCCTCAAATAAACCTAACAGGCATAAACAAACACATTTTAAAAACCAGAGTAATAAACATAAAAAAATTAGACACAGCAAGAACCAGAACCACAATGGCCACAAATACAGAGACCACAACGATCATAACTACAGAAGTCACAATGACCACAAATACAGAAGTCACAATGACCACAAATACAGAAACCACAACGACCACAACAACAGAAATCACAATTATTTCGGCGGGCATAGACAGCACCACCGGGCGCTGTGGTATAACACCCATTACGTAGCCCCTATACAATTACTTTTTCATCCATTAGGCCATGTCATCAATACATTACCCTACAGATACAGCCGGATTCATGTAGGTGGTTTACCCTATTTCTATTATTCCGGCATTTTTTACAAGCGATTTGGTTCTAATTTTGTTGTAGTTTCAGCGCCCATTGGCGCAAGAATTAGAACATTACCCGCAGGATTTATTGGCTTTACGATTGGGCTGTCTACCTATTACACAATTAACGATAACTACTATACGTGGGATGAACCCAGTGGCAATTACTTGGTTGTCGACGAACCGGTGGGGGCATCGGAAACAATTGCAGAAATAACCCATGGCAGACTGATTATCGAACCCCTGGACAGACAAGATGAAAAACAACAAGCCAAGGATCGATATGCTTGCCACCGCTGGGCGGTGTCAGAATCCAATGTTGACCCGACCGACGAAGATCAGAAGATCACCGACAAAGAAAATCATCGATACAAACAAGCCATCTCAGCATGCCTTGAAGACAGGAGTTACAGCGTTCGAGAAACTTGAAACTAAGGCGGAACCCTACGCAGATAGACGAATTCCTATCTGCGTAGTACAAGCTGCTGTACAAGACTACGGGGAGAATAAGCCAGCCTCATAAACCTTCTATGTGTCATTTAATATCAATTTCCTGTAAACAATAATCCACGTAGACGCGCACAATCCGAGAAAGCTGGTGTCGGGATGGATATAACAAATTCAACTCAAACTCTGGGCAAGGATAATCGGACAATAGTGGAATTAAACGCCCATTTGCGATTTCTTTCTTTACCAGAAAAGGCGGTGCCTCCGTTATACATCGCCCTTGCAAAGCCAGGGAGATAAGATGTGCAAAATCGTTTACCACATACACTTATCTGCTTTCAGATTCCAGGAGGCGCTAGGCAATTCCCATAAATCATCAGGTATCTGAGGCTCCCGAAATTTTGTAATATACTCCGGGCTGGCGACCAGCAGATGCCGGTAAGCCGCGATTTGCCTTCCTACTGGCGATTGGTGATAAGCATCACCTACTCGCAGCGCAACATCAATGCCATCTTCAATTAAGTCTATTTTTCGTTCAGTCACAAATATATCAATGGTGACGTTGGGATAACGTAATTGAAAATTCTGTAATAACTGCCACCAAGGTTCAAAATTGGGCGGTAAAGACAAACGCAAGCGCCCCCGTAGCTCTTTTTCGCGATTTTCAATTGCCAATTTTGCGGCACTTAGTTCCTGTAACCCGCGCACCGCATAGTCAAATAAAATATTCCCGGCTTCATTTAACCGAAGATGACGCGTAGAGCGTTCCATTAACCGAACACCTAACTCTTTTTCCAACTCGCTCACTCGGCGACTCAACGTGGCAACCGGGATACCGCTTTTTTTGGCTGCCCCGGAAAAACTACCGGCTTGCACGACAGTGACAAACATATCGACTGAATTAAGATCCATTTCTTTCGCACTATCTCATATTTGGAAAAGCATATGTAATTATTAGCATATTATCGACATTAATAGAAATATATATAGTCATAATTCGATTAGTGACGCATTTGGAGATTGCCCTGATGAATAAACCGGTTATGAATAAAATGTTAGCGACTTTGCTTTCAATACTTTTTTCGTTGTTTAGCCCCCAGGCATCCGCAAAATCAGTGCAGGATTATGTACCGGTACTAGCGGAAACATTGGCCAAACGTTTGGTTGTTGATCCTAAAAAGGGTTACCTGGTTAAACAAATTAAACCCAATGTTTATCTAATGACAGACGGAATTTGGCAGTCCGTGTTCATGACCACGGGAAAAGGAGTCATATTGATTGACGCACCGCAATCCTTCGGTATGCATATTAAAACAGCCGTTTCAGAAGTGACCAAAGAACCGATTAAGATATTGGTTTACACGCACACGCATATTGATCACATTGGCGGATCCACTTACTTGCAAGATATAGAAAATCTGAAAATAATTTCCAGCAAGTCTGTTGCGAGCTACTTAAAAGAAAAACAAGACCCGCGTCGTTTAACGTCCACCAACACATTTGAGAACAATCACGTTATCAACATGGGTAACGCAAAAATTGAATTAACACACCAGGGTAACTACCATTCAAATGATGGTGATCTGTTTGTCTATATAGCAAAACAAAAAGTATTGATTGTTATTGATTCTATGGCGCCCGGTTACGTGCCCTTTATGAGTTTTGATTTATCCTCCAATATGCATGAATATCTAAAAATGTTCGACACAATTCTTGCTTATGACTTTGATGCGTTTATAGGAGGACATCTTTCCCAAATTGGAATCCGTGATGACGTCATCGCGACTCGTGACTATGTGAAGGATGTATACCAAACAGTGAAACGTATACACCAACAAACGGATCAAAAGGCCATTATGTCTGCAACGGCGGAAAAAATTGGCTGGGACAATAAATACCTATTATTCAAAATTTTTTTAAACACCGTTATCCAGCAATGCGCGCAAGAAGTAGAGACCCGCTGGATCAACAAGTTATCAGGCGTTGACGTCTGGAGCGAAAGCCACTGTCGTGCGTTATTGATCTATGTCAGATGGGATGATTAAATAAAGCCAGAATAAATTCATTTTTGCACGGTGGTGGGCCGCCAGCCACTCTGTAGATGTATCTCTCCAAACTGGCGGTTATCAACTCACCTATTCGCTGGAATATACCTGTGGCGATTGGCAAGCTGCATTTTTTGAATTGGGGAAAGTAAATGCTATCTAAGGTTATTGAGCGATTTGTAGCGCATTACTTAATTGTGCTCTGACACTTATATCTACTTTTGGATGACCACCTCTGGGACGAGTCCACCTATCAGCGTTTTTGTCGGGCCTGCCAGTTACAAGGTAGAGCGTATTGGGTACAACAAGGCCGACGCACAAGTTCGTTACAAATCCTCCAACGGACTGACTACACCCTCCCCGCCTTGCTTCAATACATGGGTATAAATCATTGTCGTCTGCAAATCCCGATGCCCCAGCAACGATTGTATGGTGCGGATGTCTGTACCCCGTTGCAGTAAATGGGTGGCGAAACTATGTCGAAAGGTATGCGCGCTCACTTTTTTTATAATCCCCGCCCTGCGCACAGCCTGCCGAATCGCTTTATTCACC
>CAZWBV010000206.1:0-5284 GCA_964632225.1 uncultured Gammaproteobacteria bacterium
AATGCGTTCGGATTTAAATTAGTTGGCCAAGTACGTCTTAGAATGAACGCTTACGCTAAAGATCCATTTAAAATTTATAACGAGTTCAAATATGATTGAATTTTCCAAAGAAAATAAGGCAGAAATAATTTTAAGAATAAAGACACACTTTCGCGATGAACTCAATCAAGAGATTGGCGGCTTTGATGCGGAGTTCTTATTGGATTTTTTTGTAAAAGAAATGGGTTGTTATTTTTACAATCAGGCATTAACAGATGTGCACGCATTGCTTGAAAAACAAATGGATTTGATGGCAGATACGATCTATGATTTAGAAAAGTAGGTTGTATTCGATGTGAATCTGGAGTTACGATGGTATACAAACAGAATACAACAAAGAAAAAGGGTGAGCTACTTTGGCAAATGTATTTGGATGAAGAAAAGGATAAAGTGTGCGTTTTTGATGCATGTATTTATTAAATGTACTGCATTCGTGTGCTGCGAACTAGAAAATGACCTGCCGTAACGCAGCGACTGCGGATATTCCAAGTATCCAGAAATTACTGAGTGACAGTAAATTGCCTGATGAAGATTGTGTTGCGCATATCGAGAATTTTATCGTGTTTGTGGCGAACAATAACATCGTTGGTGTCGGTGGTCTTGAAATTTGCGGTTCTTTTGCTTTAGTTCGCTCAATTGCGGTTGTGCCGCAACATCGAGGGAAAGGGATCGCCAAAAAAATATATACGCAATTAAAGGACCGAGCGCAGGGTTTAGGTATCAACAGGCTTTACCTATTAACGGAGTCTGCAACCGACTATTTTGCAAATTTGGAATTTCTGATTATGGATCGTGCTGATGCCCCAGAATCGATAATGGCGACTCAACAATTCAAACAACTTTGCCCTTCATCTGCAACGCTTATGTACTGTGATATACAAGCACAAGCGTAAATGAATTCAGTCATGCCGATACTCTATTCTTTTCGACGTTGTCCGTATGCGATACGCGCGCGTATGGCAATTCGTTATAGTGGCATTCGAGTAGAAATACGCGAAGTTATTCTGTCGGAAAAACCCCGGTCGATGTTGGCTGTTTCTGCTAAAGGTACTGTACCCGTGCTTGTTTTATCGGATGGTACGGTTATTGATGAAAGTAACGATATTATGTTATGGGCGCTTGCAATTAACGACCCCGATCAGTGGTTAATGCAGGAGAATAAGGACACTTTACGTGTTATTAATCAGTTAATTAATGAAAACGATTGCTCATTTAAACTAAAACTGGATAAATATAAGTATCACGATAAACATGCGCAACAACCATTAGAATTTTATCGTGCACAGGGGGAAGGGTTTTTAACAAAACTCGAACAGAGATTGGCCCACAGTCATTATCTCATGAGTAATCGAATATCAGTAGCTGATATCGCGATTTTTCCTTTTGTACGCCAATTTGCGCTGGTGAATGAAACCTGGTTTTATCAAACGCCTTACATCAAGTTGCAAGCATGGTTGAATGCGCTTTTACAATCACCGTTGTTTACCGAAATAATGAACAAGTACCCGCCATGGAAAGAAGGCGCCTAAATCTTAACTGTCGTCCATTTCTAAATCATCTCTAACGGCATCAATACCGGCCATTGCACATTTTTCATCGACTTTACCGGACGGTGCACCACTGACACCAACGCCGCCAAGTATACTGCCACCGATATTAATGGGTAACCCACCCGCACTTACCATTAATCCATCCAGTTTGGGAACCTGGAATGGATTGGTGAATCTGTCTTCCAGTTGTGACAGCGGGGTATTAAAAGCCATCGCTGTGTGTGCTTTTTGTTTACTGATAGGCACAGCAATATCCATCGCCAGCACATCACGCAGTACCACTTGTGGGTGTCCTCCACGGTCAACAACGGTGACAGCTATTTGTACGCCTTCCTTACGACATTGGGTTATTGCCGCTTGCGCAATACGTAACGCGGTTTCCAGCGATAGCCGTTTTATGTTGATCGTCATCGGTTGTTCATCGGCATAAGACGGTGATGTGAGGATTAAGCAGAGTAAGGTCAAGATTTTAATGAGTGTTTTCATGACGGATTATGATTCTCCAAGCAGTAAGATAAATTGATTACGTACAATTTTAGACGCACCTTTGTTGATTATCACGTAAATAGTCAAAAAGTGATGAAGTAAATGTGATTTTTGTCTGATATTTCGATTTTCCTGGTTCAATTTATCCTAAATAAAAATGCGGCCTGAACCGCTTCCTTTTTAATCATATTTGTCATGCATCTGCAAAAATAGATGTTTTTATGTAAATGATAGGTACTTGGGCAGAGTACAATTGCCGAAATCTGATCTTCAACGCAAAGGACGATCAAACAATGTATCCGGTGCGAAAGGACTGATTTGTTATTGGGGTATTCATGTATTGGGAATATTGCCTGCGCAATGAGATCATATTTGAACATATTATAACTTGATTGATTTGTTCAGTTATAAAGTTACCGATGCTACTACACGGCATAAATTGATCGTTTATTAATCATATTTATTGTTGTGCATCAGCAAAAATAGATGTTTGTATGCAAATACACACGTAATCCCAGACTAAAGATACTCAGGGGCCCGGCTTGAGCGTCTGAAGTTAGTTTTGTCGATTATTGTGAATTTTTAACATATTTATTGTGCCAAAAATAATGGAAAGCTGACCTGTATTGGAGAAAGATATAGTTAAACCTAAATAAATATTTACCTGCAGAAAGAATAAAGAGGTTTCAAAATGACTAGGGTAGGCACTCAAGAGAATCGGATAAGGGTAAGTCGGATTAGACACGCCGTCAATTTGGGGTGGTATGTCGCATGTCGCGAAGGTTTGATAGGCCCGTTTATTCCTCGCCAGGTGGCGGTTGAAGCAATGAATAAATATAAAAGACTAAAAATGGAAGAGTAGTTAAGCGAATATGGTGATGAGAATATAGTGACGAATAGGATCTAGTAATGTGAATGGTCAATCGAATTCCCTTTCGATCATTGCCTTTGTCTGCGCGCTTTGGTTCACCCTATCCTCTGTTTATCTTCAAATAATACGCACCGATCTCGATGTCGTGAGCGATGCCCTTAGCCTTTATGCTATTGGCGCCAGTGGTTTTATTTTGGAAACAGGATTTTACAGCATCGGTCTAACTCAAATTCTGCTTGCATCTATTTTTGTAAAAAATAAATTCAGCAGGAAATACAGCATAACCGCACTTTTTCTTGCTGGCGTGGGTGTGGTCATTGTGGGTGTCATACCAACTCACATCGAACCGGTTGATTTTATAGTCAAGCTACCCCATGTCGTCGGCGCTACGATGCAATTCCTTTTCTTTCCGATCGCGATTTTATTACTATATGAAAAGATGCATGCGGGTGGACTGCGGTATTATACGATTTTAACAGGGGTTTTTACTGGGTTGGTTTTTTTTATGATTCTGGTTCTTTTTGTTATTTCAAGCAATATTGATATTCGCTTTTTTGGTCTTGTTGAGAAGGTAGATATATATGCAATCAATTTTTGGCTGCTGGTGATGTCGTGGAAACTAAGCCGACGGGCCGGATTTCGATTGGTGTTTATTACAGCGGACGATAAAAATGTTAGGGGAGGCAGCATCATGTAACGCGTTAATCTTGTCGTTTTTTCCGTATTCCGTCGCTGATTGTATTGATGCGTTTAGTAAAGTCATTCAGTGCGCTGAGCAATTCTTTGTCACTTTTATCTTTAATATTTTTCATATCGCGGCTTATCAGGAGTATTACCGACATCGCGCCAAAAATGGGTATTAGCCAAATCATCGCTAAATAAAGGTATTTATTATTATTTGTGTATAGATTAGATTTTAATACCGTAGTTGAACCCAAGATATTTAACACGATGACAGTAATGCAAGCAAATCCAAATAAAATAGTGAGGGCCATATAATAGTCAGCTCCTAATTTCGGGAAAGACTTAGCTTTGTTCGGTGTTTTCAGGTGCGTCTTTTAAATTCTCAACCCAAAATATCGTTGCACCTGCGACTGCCGCTGGCATGACGATAAAATTTCCAATGGGAATCATGGTTGCTAGCATTGTCATACCGCCAAACCCAAGGGATTGCATACGGTGTGCAGATAAACGTTTGCGAACATCCTTAAGCCTGATTTTATAATTTGCCATTGGATAATCGGCATATTGCATTGTGAGCATCCAGGCAGTAAATAACATCCAAAGAAAAGGGGCGGCTAGTTGCAATATAGGCACAAGAAAAAGAAGCAAAAAGGGGATCGCCCATGCGACAAAATAGGCGATCTTTTTCAGTTCGTTGATTATATCAGGGACAAATTCCTCCATCATTTTTCTAAAACCGCTTTCGGGTGGTTTTTTATCCGTCAGATAATGTTCCACCGCTTCGGCGAGTAATCCATTAAAAGGCGCGCTTACCAAATTGGCAAGTAAGGAGAAAGTGTAAAATGAAATCAGTGTTGTAGCAAACAAAAACAGGATCCACAATAACCAATCCAGCCATTGCAACCAATCTGGCAACTGTGGCATGATTTCTTCCGTTAGCAGACCAAAATACTGAATTCCAAGACTGATTAGCACAGAAAACAGAGTAATATTTATTAGAAATGGAATGACGACGTATAGTCTTACGCCCGGCTTGTTTAATAATTTTAGTCCGCGCAAAAAATAATTTGCGCCAGTGAATGGGTCGCTCATCATGATCAATTGTCGCCTGGCTTCCAGATCCCAAACGCCTCTTGTGGTGGCGGTGGTGCAGGTTGTGGCTTGTCTTGCGAAGTATTTTGGGTCATGTCATCCAATACTTGATTTGAAAATGCATATAGATGCTCTAAAAATTCCTTTTTTTCCTGTGTAGATAGTGATTGCTTACCAACGACGAAGCCGATAATAGCGGCCAAATATTGCACTGACACAGCGTCATCTTCGGCGTGTTGATCGTGTTTTAGCAGGGTTGCCTGCACAGACTTTATTAGTTGCTCTGATAGTTGTAATTCGTTCATCTATTATTATCCTGTTTGCTGGTTTGTTGTTACTTGTTTTGTTTCTTTTTTATATTTCTGTCGTTAATGCTCTATCGTTAATGCTCTATCGTTAATACAACGAGTAGTCCGGGTTGGGCTTTACCGTAGTCGTATTCGTGGGTTATTTCAGACAGCAATTCTAACTTAAAGCCAGTCTGTTGTGCGACAATTTCCACATAGGCGATACTGTGAGCGAAATGCATGTTTTCACGTATTTGAATGTCCTGATTGTCGCT
>CAZWBV010000207.1:0-5239 GCA_964632225.1 uncultured Gammaproteobacteria bacterium
ATCGACAGGAATGAATTTACAGCATGTCCATCCGATTCCATCGATTATGCCGTGATGGAAAAATTAACGTCCGTTACAGATTTGAATGCAACCGTTATCCCTATGGACGCAGGTTGGTCTGACGTTGGCGCATGGTCATCACTTTGGGAAGTCAGCAAACAAGACAGCAACGGCAATGCGATAAAAGGCGATGTTTATACGGTTGACAGCAGCCATAATTTAATTACTGCCGAAAATCGCTTGGTTGCAACCGTCGGCGTCAATAATCACATCATCGTTGAAACTGCGGATGCCGTGATGATCGCGCATAAAGACAAATCCCAGGATGTGAAAAGTATTGTTCAGTGGCTTAAAGAATCCGGGCGAACTGAGAACCAGGTTCATCAACGCGTGTATCGCCCCTGGGGTTCATACGAAAGTGTTGTGTCGGGAGAGCGGTTTCAGGTCAAACGGATAATTGTTAACCCGCAAGCGGCGTTATCCTTACAGATGCACCATCATCGTGCTGAGCATTGGATCGTCGTTAAGGGCACAGCGAAAGTGACAAGAAACCAAGATGTCACCTTGCTATCCGAAAATGAATCGACTTACATACCGATAGGTGTGACCCATCGATTGGAAAACCCCGGCGTGATGCCACTTGAGATCATTGAAGTTCAATCAGGCAGCTACTTAGGTGAAGACGATATTGTTCGATTTGAAGATCAATATGGTCGAAATGTGTAGGTTTGCTGTATTTACGTTGTGGAAACACCATTAATTAACAAAATAAACATAAAAATCAGTCACTTACAATGGGTAACGGTTAATCCATACGAATTTAACTATTTAGTACGGAAAATAGTACGGAAAACAAGCCTCCAACAAGCGCATCAAGTGGGTCCATAATGATCACGCTTTAAAGCAACAATACCTCACAGCATAGTAAAATTCGCATTACATTCGTAATAAAATCCTGTAAAATTCGCCGCTTATATTAAACGTGGGCTTTTGAGGAACCAGTTATGGCGGACGGGCATTTATTTACATCTGAATCAGTGGCAGAGGGTCACCCTGACAAAGTAGCAGATCAAATATCAGATGCGATTTTAGACGCAATTTTAGAACAAGATAATAAGGCACGGGTTGCCTGTGAAACGTTGGTTAACACCGGCATGGTTGTCATCGCAGGAGAAATAACGACATCTGCCTGGGTAGATATTCAGGATGTGGTACGTCAAACGATCAAAGAAATAGGCTATAACAGTTCTGAAATGGGTTTTGATTGGGAATCTTGTGCTGTATTGACCTCAATTGACAAACAATCTGCTGATATAGCAGCCGGTGTAGATGAATTTGATGAGCATGAACAAGGCGCAGGCGACCAAGGCCTGATGTTCGGTTATGCTTCGAATGAAACCGATGTATTAATGCCGGCACCAATTACCTATGCGCATCGACTCGTAAAACGACAAGCAGAAATCAGAAAGTCAGGTGTGCTCCCATGGTTAAGACCGGATGCAAAAAGTCAGGTAACCTTTCGATATGTAGACAATAAACCTGTCGGTATCGATGCCGTTGTATTATCGACACAACATACACCGGAGATTTCACATGACAAGCTCAAAGAAGCGGTGATGGATGAAATTATATTACCGGTTTTACCAAAAGAATGGGTCAATAAAGAGACCAAATTTTTTATCAACCCCACTGGACGATTTGTCATTGGGGGCCCTGTCGGTGATTGTGGATTGACAGGCAGGAAAATAATTGTAGATACCTATGGCGGTATGGCAAGACACGGCGGTGGTGCCTTTTCTGGTAAGGATCCGTCCAAAGTCGATCGTTCTGCTGCTTATGCAGGCCGTTATGTAGCAAAAAATATTGTTGCAGCGGGTTTGGCTGATCGCTGTGAAATTCAGATTTCCTATGCCATTGGTGTCGCAGAGCCTACCTCAATTAGTGTAGAAACATTTGGAACAGGCAAGCTTGATGAGGATAAACTGGTTGCGTTAGTTCGTGAGCATTTCGATTTACGCCCTAAAGGCCTGGTATCCATGCTGGATTTATTAAAACCCCGATACCGAACCACAGCAGCCTATGGTCATTTTGGTCGCGAAGAAGATAGCTTTACCTGGGAAAAAATGGACAAAATCGACGTATTACGCGATGCAGCTAACATATAACTGAATGAATAATATCGGTGTCGTGTCGGACTAACGAAGCATAACCCGATATAGACCCAACAAAACACACAAGAGAGCAAATCATGACAGAAACAGCACAATCACTCAGCACTAACTCTGGTGCAGACTACAAAGTCGCCGACATAAACCTAGCCGAATGGGGCCGAAAGGAAATCAAAATCGCCGAAACAGAAATGCCTGGTTTAATGGCATTACGTGAGGAATACAAAGGCAAACAACCTTTAAACGGCGCACGTATCATGGGCAGTATACACATGACCATCCAGACGGCTGTTCTGATCGAAACGCTCATTGAACTCGGCGCAGAAGTAAGATGGGTGTCCTGTAATATTTATTCCACACAGGATCACGCTGCTGCGGCAATCGCGGCGCAAGGTATTCCGGTTTTTGCCTGGAAAGGTGAAACAATAGAAGAATACTGGTGGTGTACAGAGCAAGCCATTATATGGCCTGACGGTGTTCTTCCCAATATGATTCTTGACGATGGTGGTGATGCGACGTTACTGGTACACAAAGGTGTTGAGTTTGAAAAGGCCGGTGCGGTCCCTGACGCCAAAGCCAGTGATAATGAAGAATACAAAGCCATCCTGGAGGTTTTAAAAAGAAATTTATCGAGTAATGCGGGTGTGTGGCAAAAGACGGCAGACAGCGTTAAAGGCGTAACAGAAGAAACCACAACTGGCGTGCATCGGTTATATCAAATGCAGGAAGCCGGCGAATTACTCTTCCCTGCCATGAACGTCAATGACTCAGTCACGAAATCAAAATTTGATAACCTCTATGGCTGTCGGGAATCGTTGCTCGACGGCATCAAACGCGCAACCGACGTCATGATAGCCGGTAAAATTTGCGTTGTTATTGGTTATGGTGATGTAGGGAAAGGGTGTGCACAAGCCTTCAGAGGCATGGGAGCAACAGTTTGGGTCACTGAAATTGATCCAATCTGTGCATTACAAGCCGCCATGGAAGGGTATCGAGTCGTTAATTTGAACGAAGTAGCGGGTCAAGGCGATATTTTTGTCACAACGACAGGTAATTTTGATGTCATCGATCACGACCATATGGTTGCCATGAAAGATGAAGCCATTGTTTGTAATATCGGCCATTTCGATTCGGAAATTAACATTGCCTCCCTGGAAAAATACCAGTGGGAAGAAATCAAACCGCAGGTTGATCATGTTATTTTTCCAGATGGCAAGAAAATCATTATGCTGGCAAAAGGTCGTCTGGTGAATCTGGGTTGTGCAACAGGCCATCCTAGTTTTGTCATGTCTGCCTCATTTACTAACCAGGTCATGGCACAAATCGAATTCTGGAATCATTCAGAAAATTATAAAAATGAAGTTTATGTATTACCCAAGATTCTCGACGAAAAAGTAGCGCGTCTTCACTTGGAAAAAATCGGTGTCAATTTAACTTCATTATCGAAGGAACAGGCAGATTATATTGGCGTCCCTGTTGATGGACCCTATAAACCTGATCACTATCGATATTAAGTTCAATTTTAATGTCTTCCCTACGGGGAGAGCGCGACGAACAAGGATTTGTACACGGACGTACTTATTATTTCATGGGAGAGCAGGAAGTCCTGAACGATGTTTTAATGTCGCAACAGGCATGAATACCGAAAGGGATAAGGGAGGGGCGGCATATAGCGCAGATATTTAATGAGAAAATGAATCAACACAATACATCTAAAACAAATCCAAGCTTCGAATTCTTTTCCCCAGAAACGGAAAAAGGAAAGATTAAACTTCGAAATACGCAAGAACAGCTGGCAAAGTTAAATACCGACTATTTTTCGGTAACGTTTGGTGCCGGTAGAAGCACACAATCTGTTACATACAACGCAGTAATAGAGATACAAAAAGAAACCGGGAGATTATTTTCATATTGTGGTAGTTGCTTATCCAGAGCTTCATCCTCAATCATCTTCTCCAAAATCAGGCCTTGAAAATTTCAAAAGAAAAATTGATTCGGTGCCCATAGTGCCTGACATCATACCGATAATTAACTACAACCAATTAATCCGGTTTTCGGATGCTGGTGGTACTAAAATACCTAAATGGATAAAAAGAAGATTGGAAAGTTATAGAAATGACCTTGAATCTATCAAAGAATTTAAAATGGAAATAACGGAAAAATTATGCCAAAGATTATTAGATATTGGAGTACCCAGGTTACATTTTTATACAATGAATAATTCTATTTCCACTATTAAACTAATAAACAATATTAAATAAGAGATGCTATTAGATAGATGAGTCTTGAAAGTAAACTTGATAGTAAGGTAGCCGTTATAGGAATAGTTGGCTTGGGATATGTCGGCTTGCCCCTGATGTTACGATATGTAGATGTAGGTTTTAATGTGCTAGGTTTTGATATTGATTTGGATAAAGTTAATAAATTAATGTTAGGTGAAAGTTATATAGAGCATATACCTGCAGCTGATATACAAAATTCTGTAGAGAAGAGCTTTAGTGCAACAACGGAATTTTCGAGAATAAGTGAAGTTGACGCGATTATTATTTGTGTACCTACCCCATTAACCAAATATCGCGAACCTGATTTAAGCTATGTTATAGGAACGATGGAAAGTTTGTTACCGTTTATTCACGAACAACAAGTAATTTCTCTGGAGAGTACGACATATCCCGGCACAACTGATGAAGAATTACTCCCAAGAATAGAAAAGCAGGGTTTTAAAGTCGGTGAAAATATATATTTAGTTTACTCTCCAGAACGAGAGGATCCCGGTAATCTTGACTTCACAACTAAAACTATCCCTAAAGTATGTGGTGGTGTTACTAAAAACTGCCTAAATATAGGTTTGAAATTATATAGTCAGATTATTGATTTAATCGTCCCAGTAAGTTCAACAAGGGCTGCAGAGATGACAAAATTGCTGGAAAATATTCACAGAGCGGTGAATATTGGTCTGGTAAATGAAATGAAGATAGTTGCAGATAAAATGGGTATAGATATACATGAAGTGATTTCTGCAGCAGCAACTAAACCATTTGGTTTTACGCCTTATTATCCTGGGCCCGGTT
>CAZWBV010000208.1:0-2637 GCA_964632225.1 uncultured Gammaproteobacteria bacterium
CTGTTATAGTTAACTCTCATCATACATACAACAATGCGACATCGTGTCGCA
Source organism: uncultured Gammaproteobacteria bacterium (assembly GCA_964632225.1). Classification (GTDB taxonomy): domain Bacteria; phylum Pseudomonadota; class Gammaproteobacteria; order SG8-11; family SG8-11; genus JAADIM01. Next base: position 52 of record CAZWBV010000208.1, read on the forward strand.
AATAACGCTTGAGCTGCGGGGCGAACCGCGCTTAAGCGCGGTTCGCCCCGCACAAGCGATTTGTTAGGCTGCCGCTCTCTTCTTAACGACTAGATCAACATCACAGTTGAGTATATGGAGCAACGCAACCAGCTGTTTCATTGATTTTCTCGCATTTGTAGGGTCAAGCAACCTATACAGTTGAGGTACAGATGTTTTTAGGCGACTAGCAATTTGGCGACGACTTAATGCGCTAGATTCGATGCACTGCTGTGCCTCTAGAGACAACCTATATGTTAGAAGCTCAGCTAAATATTTTGGGTCTTCATTATATTCCAGTATTTGCTCTATATGGACAGAACCCTCTTCGCCAGATTGCAGGGTATAGGTAATAGCTTCTCTCCCAAGCTCTTTATCCACAACTACTTCATCGATTGAATTCCCAGGTACTGGTGATGGGTTGGTCTCTGAATATGGAAAGTTATAGATGGCACCAGAGTAAACGGTTACGGAAAACTCTTTCTTTCGATTATTTACTGTAACTGCACGTATTTTCATAACTCACCTTCGCTCACTAATTCCTCAATGATATGTAACAATTTCCGGCTTGCCTTGCCTTCCATTGCTTGCCAATTTTCCAGATCCCACTTCACTATCAGCTTTGTATTTCGATATACGTGGACATGCCGGGGAGAATGGTCACCTATCCATGTGAGAAAAACGAAATTTCCGCGACGAATCTTGCCCATTAGTTAATGTTACCACATATGGTAACATTTGCAAGAGATTCTGGCAGCCTAACGCTTGAAAATAAAAAGAAAAAAAAGGGTCAAAAAGGGGTCAAAAACGTTTTATTGATCCATAGTGAATCCTGGGCCTGACCAACCGAACCCCTTGATAACTACTAAACAATACCCGAAATAAACGTGAATGTTCACTTCTAATCAGCCCTTTTTGCCCCTAAAATAGTATTGTGCGCGCTATTGTAAATACAGATTGGTTTAACGTTGACCCTGTCAAGCATGCTTGGTTATCTGATCTACATAAATTAATTAGGAAAGAGGGTGAGGTGGAAGTTATCGGCGCAGTGGCTGGTGTGTCTAAAGTGGATATTAAGATTACTCTGGTCATGGATAATTTAAACACCCACACGGGAGCCTCTTTGTATAAAAGTTTTGAACCAGAGGTTGCACGACGTTTATTGGAGAAACTGGAGTTTGTTTATACGCCGAAGCATGGCAGCTGGCTGAATATAGCTGAGTGTGAATTTAGCGTGCTTTCTCGCCAGTGCCTGAGGCGGCGTTTACCAATATAACGACAGTACGTGAAGAAGTGACTGCCTGGACGGCTTCGCGAAATCAGGCGGGAAGTCTTGTTGATTGGCATTTTACGACGGAGGATGCACGAATAAAATTGAAGAAGCTTTATCCCTGTATTATTGATGATGAGTGAGTGTAAATGAATAGGGAATGCCAATGCATTATTAGGCAATATCACATTAAAAGTGTACTAGTCACTTGTGATAGACTATTTTTGTGCTAAGTAACTAAGCCTAGGTACGCCTAAGCTGAAAATGGGCTAAGTGTATAAAAATACTGACAAATTTAAAGCAGAATGCATGTATTATTTGCCAAATTTCTGTACTATTGGTGGGCCTGCGGTCGCCTGGCTAATTGTCCTGTTGGGGCCGGCCTGGGTACAAAAGCGCGTTTTTTTGTGCTAGGTTTTTTCTCTTTCATGATGACGACACTTACCACTGGGGCAATGATTAGCATAATTGAGTATTGTGTCCCCCGAACTTCTTTACTGCCCTCGAGCAAAAAATTCGCTACCACTCCAAAAAATGGTTACCCTACGGGCATGAAAACACGCGACGACAGGCAAACAGATTGAGCCACGCCCTAGCCATTGCAGCCGGTGGGGCAATTGGCGCACTCATGCGCTACTGGATGTCTACCTGGGTTTACTCAAAATTCGGCAGTGATTTCCCTTATGGCACCCTGGCGGTCAATGTATTCGGTTCTTTGTTAATGGGTCTTCTCTACGTACTATTAGTGGAGCGTATGGATCTCGATCCAATATGGCGCGCTGCACTATTAGTCGGCTTGTTAGGTGCGTTTACCACTTTTTCGGCTTTTTCGATTGAAACGCTCAATCTCATTGAAAGCCGGGAAAATATGAAAGCATTATTAAATATCTTTTTTAGTGTCGTATTATGTGTATTTGCGGCTTGGGCTGGAGTCATTGCGGGGAGAAATATATGAAAGTAATTGACGTAACCATGGTACGAATCTATTTAACCGAAGGCGAAGGTGTTATGCAGAGCCTGCTCAAGCGTTTACACGATTGGGAGAAAGTAAAAGGGGTCACGGTGTTCCGGGGTATCAGTGGCTTTGGTGGCTCAGGTGTAACACATACCTCTGTCGCCGTGGATTTACTCATGGATCTGCCAGTTGTCGTTGAATTTTTTGACACCCCGGAAAAAGTACACGCCATCCTCAAACACCTGGAATCATCGATAAAACCCCGGCATGTCATCAGTTGGGAAGCAAAAATGAACATAATGGAATCAGAAGGTTAAACATGCTAGATCCAAAGTTATTTCGT
>CAZWBV010000208.1:2647-5216 GCA_964632225.1 uncultured Gammaproteobacteria bacterium
AACAACTGTTGCGCCGTGGTTTTAAGTTAGACACGAATACCCTTGCTGATCTGGAAGCACTACGTAAGGATATTCAGGTGCAAACGCAGGATTTGCAAAACGAACGCAATACAAAATCCAAATCCATCGGTCAGGCGAAAGCCAAAGGTGAGGATATTGAGCCTCTGAAAGCCGAAGTAGGCCAGTTAGGCGATAAGCTTAACCATGCTGAAGAACAGCTAACTCAGTTGCGACGACAAATTGACAATATCGTCATGGGTGTGCCAAATATTCTGCACGAAAGTGTGCCCGATGGAAAAGATGAGAGTGACAATGTTGAAATCAAAAAATGGGGTGAACCCAGACAATTTGATTTCGAAAGCAAAGACCATGTAGACCTCGGTGAAAAACTCAATCAAATGGATTTCGAAACGGCTGCCAAAATTACCGGAGCACGTTTCACGCTATTGTCAGGGCCGCTGGCGCGTTTGCAGCGCGCGCTTACCCAGTTTATGCTTGACTTGCACATCGGTGAACATGGCTATACCGAAACTTATGTGCCTTATTTAGTGAATACTGACAGTCTGAAAGGCACCAGCCAGCTACCCAAATTCGAAGAAGATTTATTTAAACTGACCGATGAACGTAACTTCTATTTAATACCTACTGCGGAAGTGCCACTAACCAATATAGTGCGTGATGTTATTATCAGCGACGTGGATATGCCAAGAAAATATGTGGCGCATACGCCGTGTTTCAGAAGCGAAGCCGGCTCTTATGGCAAAGATACCCGTGGCCTGATACGCCAACATCAGTTTGAAAAAATTGAACTTGTACAAGTCGTAAAACCTGAAGACTCCTATAATGCGCTTGAAGAACTCACTGGCCATGCCGAAACCGTATTACAAAAACTTAACTTGCCTTACCGGGTCGTTGCCCTGTGTGCTGGCGATGTCGGTTTTTCGTCTGCAAAAACCTATGATCTCGAAGTGTGGCTGCCGGGGCAACAAAAGTACCGGGAAATTTCTTCATGTTCCAATTTTGTAGATTTCCAGGCTAGACGCATGCAAGCGCGCTGGCGTAACCCGGAGACCAAAAAACCTGAGTTAGTGCATACAGTCAATGGATCGGGATTAGCAGTAGGAAGGGCGTTAGTGGCTGTGATGGAAAACTACCAAACCAGGGACGGTGCGATTAATGTGCCAGAAGTCTTGGTGAAATACATGGGTGGTATGGCGGTAATAAAATAAAATTTTTATTTCTCCGCATTGTTCTATTTGCAAACAATCTATTTGTAAACAAAAAGTAATGCAAATATAAAATTAACGTGATGAAAATCACAAAAATTATTCTCACTATATAACAGTTAGTACTAATCTTTTTTCAAAAAAGAATTATTTATAATTTCATATAATAAATTTATAACCTACACTTTGTTTAGGTTATAAAGCTTCAGCGGATTTGGATTTGGGGCGATTTGGAGCAGTGCAGTGCGCTCTTTTTCGGACCCCTTATTGGGCTTGCCTATGTACCGCACCGCAACGTTGCATATTCACAGATTTAACCAACTAATTTTACCGACTTGGTACCACCTGGGTTCAGGATCCGACAGGTGGTTTTTTGCGCCACCACTCGCTGGCTTTGTGCTAGCGCCTTAAAATTAAAAGAAAAAGGGTAAAGGGTGAGGGTGGTTGGCGCTACTTTAAATTTAACCAGAAGAAAAGCAAATTTTCAACTGACGTGTTAACGGGCAATACAGCGGTGGGAGGTCAAGGTTGCACGCGTATGCTTCCAGCTACTGTGTTTGTTGTTGGGCAGGCCGAGAACGCACTCTGACTGGTATCGTATACTTTTATCTTTTTATTTGATAATAGGGTGGATAAAAGCAAGTCATGGGCGCTGGACATATCAGGGTCATCGGCAGTAATTTTAAAGTGATGCGTATCACACCCTGATAACATGAATCGAACCACGTCATCCTTTACCCAGAGTTCTGATACTTTCTTTTCCCATGCGAAACTGTTTGTTGAAATGAAAAATAATGCGAATACTGCAATATAGCTTATGGTATTATGTTTCATATTATTCTCTTAATCTTGTAATGCATTACGTTGATTCATTGCGTTGGTTCTTTACATTGATACTCAATTCAGGATACCCAACTTACAATAGCTGCAGCGCGCAACCACCGCTTCCCAGATCAATATTTCCTTTGCCTGCGTCAGGGCAGGCATGCACTGGTTTCATTCAGTGTAGTAAATATTTCGACGTGTCGTTTAGCGCTTTGCGCGGCTAATAACAGAGAAAATCCGCCAGGCAGTTGGTTTAAAGTAAATTTGAAATAGGGACTGTCTCCACTGCATGCGGTGATCCGAAAATATACAACCCCTTGCTGAATTTTTAAATTAGTGACCATGCCACTCAAATCTGCCGTTTCGTTTTCGACCGGACCCTTCAGGGGAAATGACTCGACTATCCTAACGGACCCGGCAGATACACTCACTGGCGGGCTAGGGCATCCGGTAGTCCCCTTAAGTTTTACCTCACGGCCACTGATACTTGAAGCCAATAATGATTTGAATGCATAATC
>CAZWBV010000209.1:0-5168 GCA_964632225.1 uncultured Gammaproteobacteria bacterium
ACGAATTTCAGGGATATCGGTTTTCCGTTTTCATTCGAAAAGGCGGGCGTTGGCCCGAGTTGGATGATAAAGCGAATTTAACTTGGCTAGGCCGGTTTATTGGCAGGATTCACGCGGTCGGTGCAGCCGCGTCTTTTAAGCACCGGTTTGCGCTTGGGATAGATAATTATGGCGTAGAGGCTTACCAATATTTACTGGAAAATGGATTTCTTCCGCTAGAGTTACAGACGCGCTACCGGAGCATCGCTGAAGACGTGCTAAAACAGGTGGAGTTGGCTTACGCGCAAGCGCAAGGGATTAATTTAATCCGCCTACACGGCGATTGCCACCCTGGAAATATTTTGTGGACAGACCTCGGTCCCCATTTTGTTGATTTAGATGATTGCTGTACGGGCCCGGCAATGCAGGATATCTGGATGCTATTGTCTGGGGATCAGAACGAAATGCGCGGTCAGATTTCGGCAATTCTTCAAGGGTATTGTGAATTTGCGCAGTTTGATCCGCGCGAATTACACCTGCTTGAGGCGTTGAGAACATTGCGTATGATGCATTATTCAGCCTGGTTGGGCAAACGTTGGGATGACCCTGCTTTCCCGAAGAATTTTACCTGGTTTAATACGCACCACTATTGGGAGGAACAAATAGCAACCCTGCAGCAACAGGCGTTGTTGCTGGATGAGCCGCCCCTGGAATGGTACCGGGTATGAGAGAAAAGATTATCGTGGTTTTTGTCACACAGGGTGTGATTTTTTATCTAATATATATAAAGGATGTGATAAATAATGCCGATAGAAATTGCAGGTAATGTGTTTTTACAGTCTAGTGCCATTACGGCTTGTTATTGGCTCGATTAGCGGTTGGAATTATTGTTCTTCTAGTTAATTTAAGTTGTTAATTTAAGGGCCGCCTTAAAAAGTCACGCACTACCGAATTGATTTGTATTGGCGAAACGCGTATTAATAAAACTAATGGACGACCGTGCTTCAAATGATTTATTGAAATTTCTGACGGACAGCAGTTATCTGTTTGCCGCTAATGCGCCCTTCATCGAAGAACTCTATGCACGTTATCTGCAAGACCCAGATTCTGTTTCCCGCGACTGGCGTGGTTTTTTTGAACGGCTTGGGCAGACCTCGCTAGCATCGAGTTCGCGGGATCTTGGCCGAGAATTCGACCATGAAGCAATACAGCAGGCGCTTTCAACGTCTCCAATAGTATCAACAATAGCGCCAGCAACATCCACCCAATCAATCACTACGAAACCTGCAAGTCGCGATGATGCCCCCGCGAGAAAAGCAAGTACCCAGAGCATGTCGCATTCATCTGCCGAGCAGTTGCAGCAGGCGGCAATATTGCATGATGCAAAGCAGGTAGCTGTGTTGCAGTTAATTAACGCCTATCGGTTTCGTGGGCATCAATTTGCAAATACAGATCCAATTAATTTTCGAGAAAAATTATCTGTATTGGATTTGGATCCCGCTTATCATAACTTATTTGATTCGGATCTTCATAAAGTATTCAATACCGGGTCTTTCGTCGGCCCGGATACTGCGACACTGGAAGAAATACTAAGCGCACTGCAAAGCACATATTGTGGCGAGATTGGCTCCGAATATATGTATATTACAAGTACAGCAGAAAAACGTTGGATACAGGAGCGCTTGGAAGCGAATAGAGGAAAACCCTGTTTTGATACCCAGACAAAAAAACAAATTCTGGAAAGGTTGATCGCTGCTGAAGGTTTGGAAAAATTTTTACATGTAAAATATGTAGGCCAAAAACGTTTTTCCCTGGAAGGTGGAGAAAGTTTGATCCCTTTGTTGGATGGCTTAATACAAAGATCGGGCGAGAACGGCATTAAGGAAGTCGTTGTCGGTATGGCACACCGTGGCCGGTTGAATGTGTTGGTCAATCTGGTCGGCAAATCACCGGGTGATTTATTTAAAGAATTTGAAGGCGGTGTGCAAAATGGCAGTGGTTCGGGTGATGTAAAATACCACCAAGGGTTTTCATCAGATGTAGACACAAAAGGCGGAGCTGTACACCTAACCGTTGCATTTAATCCATCTCACCTTGAAATTATTAATCCTGTGGTGGAGGGGTCAGTACGTGCGCGCCAATATCGTCGTCGTGATTTGGAAGGCGCTCAGGTGTTGCCGGTCCTTATTCATGGCGACGCTGCATTTGCCGGGCAAGGCGTTGTGATGGAGTCATTGCAAATGTCGCAGGCGAGGGGATTTAGCACTGGCGGTACAGTGCATATTATTATAAATAATCAAATTGGTTTTACAACAAGTAATCCGCTGGATACACGTTCAACGTTACATTGTACTGAAGTTGCTAAAATAGTGCAGGCACCGATATTGCACGTAAACGCGGATGATCCCGAGGCAGTGCTGTTTGTAACACAACTTGCTTTGGATTTTAGAATGACATTTAAGAAAGAAGTGTTGATCGATATGATTTGCTATCGCCGACATGGTCATAACGAGGCGGATGAGCCAAAAGCGACTCAACCCATGATGTATAAGAAAATTGATCAGCATCCGCTGGTGACAAAGTTGTATGCGGATCGTTTGATCGCAGAGGGGGTCGTTAGCGAAACCGAAGTGGCGCAAATGAAAAAACACTATCGGGATGATCTGGATAAAGGTAACACGGTTGCACCAAGAATTATGCTGGGCGTTGAGAATCGGCTTGCTATTGACTGGACGCGCTATAGTGGCCAGGACTGGAAGCAAAAGGTGGATACCCGTATCTCTCTGGATAGAGTGACGCGATTAACAGATTTGGCCTGCAGAGTGCCAGACAATTTTACGCTGCATTCCACAGTGATAAGGATATTGGACGCACGTCGAAAAATGGCCGATGGCGTGCTACGGTTTGATTGGGGGTATGCAGAGGTGTTGGCCTATGCGAGCTTGCTTGAAGATGGTTATGCAGTTCGATTAACGGGGCAGGACAGTGGTCGCGGCACATTTTTTCATCGTCATGTGGCGTTACATAACCAGGAAGACGGTGATACGTATTTGCCTTTGCGGCATTTGTCCAAGGATCAACCCAAGTTTATTACGATTGATTCACTGCTTTCTGAAGAGGCGGTGCTCGGCTTTGAGTACGGGTTCAGTTCTACCGATGCAGATACGCTGGTCATATGGGAGGCGCAGTTCGGCGATTTCGCCAATGGTGCGCAAGTCGTCATTGATCAGTTTATTAGTTCTGGTGAGGCAAAATGGGGAAAATACAGCGGACTGACGCTATTTCTGCCCCATGGTTATGATGGCCAGGGCCCGGAACATTCGTCCGCACGCCTGGAGCGGTATTTGCAACTGTGTGCAGAAGAAAATATACAGGTTTGTGTACCCAGTACGCCCGCGCAGATGTTTCATATGCTCAGGCGTCAAATGGTGCGGCCGATCAGAAAACCATTAATTGTGATGACGCCCAAGAGTTTATTGCGCCACAAGGCGGCGACGTCTGAACTCGCAGATATGACTCATGGCTCATTTAACAATATTATTGGTGAAGTAGATGAGCTTGATACGGCCAAAGTACAATGTTTGGTTGTTTGTAGCGGAAAAATATATTATGAGTTGTTGCAAGCTCGTCGGGAGCGTGAAATTGATAATCTGGCGATTATACGCTTAGAGCAAATATATCCGTTTCCATCAGATGAGCTTAAGGAACAGCTCGCATTGTACCCCAATGTGCATTTGTTGCGTTGGTGTCAGGAAGAGCCGCGAAATCAAGGTGCATGGCGTTATGTTATGAAACGAATACTTGATTGTATGTCGCCGTCTCAAGAAATTAGTTATTCAGCACGGCCGCCGTCTGCGTCACCCGCAGTGGGTTATTTAAAAAAACATCTTGAACAACAAAAATTGGTTATTGATGTTGCATTAAGTGTTGAAGTTGAATCGTCCATGGTCATGCCGAAAATCAAAAAGGAGAATAAACGTGTTGGTTGAGGTTAAAGTACCTGTGCTTTCAGAGTCTATTGCAGATGCCAGCTTGATCGACTGGCATAAAAAAGTTGGCGAACATGTCAGTCAAGATGAAAATTTGATCGAACTGGAAACTGACAAAGTGGTGTTGGAAATACCGGCACCGAAAGAAGGCGTGCTAAAAGAAATAAAAAAAGTGAATGGAGAGTCAGTGATCAGCAGTGAAGTCATCGCGGTTATCGATACTGAGGGTGTGGCTGAGCGCCCTACGGCACAGGTGGTTTCGTTGTCAGGTGATAAGGAACAGGCGTCTCCAGTAAATGTGTCTGCAGGCGGCAGCGAAGCCAATGACGAAAAGTTTGTTTCGATTGAAGAGTTGAGTCCGGCGGTAAAAAAACTGGTCACAGACAATAACGTTGATTTAAACTTGGTTCGGGGAACGGGAAAAAGCGGGCGTGTGACGAAGGAGGATATTTTACGTTACCTGGAAAGCAATTCGTCATCCGCAGCGGAGCCGCAGGCCGCAACGCCAGTTGCGCCAACGCTATTTCAACAGGTGGCCGGGAGATCTGAAAAGCGCGTGCCAATGACACGGCTACGCGTACGTATAGCAGAGCGATTGAAGCAAGCACAAAATAGTGCCGCAATTTTAACGACGTTTAACGAAGTGAATATGCAGCCTGTGATGGCGTTGCGTCGACGTTATCAGGATCAATTTACGGAAAAATATAATGTAAAGCTTGGCTTTATGTCATTTTTCATCAAGGCCTCAATAGAGGCACTTAAAAAATACCCTGTTATCAATGCGTCTATCGACAGGGATGATATTGTCTATCACGATTTTATCGATATTGGTATTGCTGTGAGTTCGCCGCGCGGCTTGGTTGTGCCTGTGTTGCGCGACGTGGAAAATCAGTCATTTGCAGAGATGGAAAGTAATATAGTACGTTATGGTCGCGCAGCGAAGGACGCCAGTTTGTCTATGGAAGACCTGATTGGCGGCACGTTTACCATCACTAATGGCGGCGTGTTTGGTTCTTTGTTGTCCACGCCGATATTAAATCCGCCGCAGAGTGCTATCCTGGGCATGCATTCGATCCAGCAGCGACCCGTTGTTGAAAACGGCGAAATCGTCATACGGCCTATAATGAATTTGGCGTTGTCGTATGATCACCGCATTATCGATGGCCATGAAGCAGTCTTGTTCCTGGTTGCAATTAAGCA
>CAZWBV010000210.1:0-5153 GCA_964632225.1 uncultured Gammaproteobacteria bacterium
CTGGAATTATTTTTTTTCAGGGTACTATTTAAAGAATCATTTTTTAAAGAGCTATTTTCCACGCCACGTTTATCTATCGTATTTTGTCTTTTCTTTTTGATTTCTTCATCTGGAATCAATACTTCTAATTCAGGCAAAATTGTATAAAACTCAAAGCGCGGCCGGGTGCCTCCCTGTTTTTCATCTATTTTCGCAAGCTCGTTGCTCGCTTGATCTGATGTCACGTCAGGATCAATATCGACGACAACCGCTGTCGCTTTTTGCTTCTCTTTATAATCCGCATTTTGAGTAACCGCAAAATTAACCAACGAGTTAGCCGATTGCGATTGCAGATAGACAAGCAAGCTGCCAAACAAGCCTATACAAAGGCCGGACACAAACAACAACCAGCCGGGTAAACGCTTTGTTGCGTTTTTTTTGTTACTCGCGGCTCGTTTATAATCACGTGTCACTACATTACCTCAGGCGACGAAACACCGATGATCTTCAATCCATTTTTGATCACCTGACGTGTTGCAGCAATCAACACCAGGCGGGCGTTACGCAAATTAGAATCATCCACCAAAAACTGGTGGGCGTTATAATACGCATGCAAGTCATTGGCCAAGTCGCGTAAATAATAGGCCAATTGATGCGGCTCATAGTGTGTAGCAGAAGCCTCAATCACTTCCGCAAAGCAGGACAATCGGGTAATTAACGCCGTCTCATGGCTTTCTTGCAGCATTGACAGGTGTTGCAAGCCGACTTGCTGTTGATATTCAACCTCTTTTTCATCCAATTGACGAAACACACTGCAAATACGCGCATAGGCGTACTGAATGTAATACACCGGGTTTTCATTGGTTTTGGATTTTGCCAAATCAAGATCAAAATCCAAATGTTGTTCGCACTTGCGCATCACATAAAAAAAACGCGCCGCGTCGTTACCCACTTCATGACGTAGCTCTCTTAAAGTAACAAATTCACCAGACCGTGTAGACATCTGCGCTTTTTCACCATCCCGGTAAAGAATGACAAACTGAACCAGCCGTACGTGAAGTTTTGACGAATCGTCACCTAATGCCTCAAGTGCAGCTTTAACGCGGGGCACGTAACCATGGTGATCCGCACCCCAAATATTCAGTATCAGATCATAACCACGTTGTAGTTTATTCATATGATAGGCAATGTCAGAGGCGAAATAAGTTTTTTGTCCATTGTCGCGCACCACGACACGGTCTTTCTCGTCACCAAAGTCTGAGGTACGAAACCACAATGCACCTTGTTTTTCATAGAGATAATTATTTTCTTTCAGGCGGTCAATTGCTTTATCAACCAAACCGGATTCCATCAGCGAGCGCTCTGAAAACCACTCATCATAAACGACACCAAACTCAGCAAGATCATTTTTTATGTCTTCAGTGATCGTTAGCAATCCCGCGTCAAACACACATCGGTACTTATCTTTAAGCAAAAACTTCATACGTTCAACAATGGCATCTATGTGCGCGTCCTTATCACCACTGCCATCCGCTTGCGTATCTGGCGGCACGCCTAGCATTACGACCGGAGCTATATGACACAACGCACCACCCTGTTCTCTATGCAGCGTTGCGGCAATATCAAATACGTAGTCCCCTTGATAGCCATTTGATGGAAAAATTATTTCTTCGCCACACAATCCCAAATAACGCAACCAGACACTGGCGGCTAATATATCCATTTGCCGACCCGCATCATTTACATAGTACTCTCGATGCACTTTAAAGCCGGCGGCTTCTAATAAATTAGCCACCGTTGCACCATAGGCAGCACCGCGCCCATGCCCAACGTGTAACGGTCCGTTTGGGTTTGCTGAGACAAACTCAACCTGCACATGCTTACCCGCGCCCAATGTGAGTTGCCCATAGTTATCGGTGGTTTCAAGAATATCTTTTAGCGTATTTAACTGAGTACCCTGATTAATAAAAAAATTGATAAAACCAGGGTTCGCGACTTCTATTTTGCTGACACTGACTGAATCAGCCATTTGACCGACCAGCAAGTCAGCTAAATCACGCGGTTTGCGGCGCGCGGCTTTTGCTAACATCATGGCAATATTTGATGCGTAATCACCGTGCAGCGGATCACGTGTACGATCGATTTTGATAACCGGTTCAAAATCACCTGCTATAACCCCGTCATTTTTAAGTTCGTCCAGGGCACCGCGAATTAAATCAATTAGATGTTGTTTCATTATTTATGATCTAGTGTGTTGACAAATGGAGCATTATTATCGTGGAAAGTGTGTTTCTCCGCAATGGCGTATCTCGCTTGCAGTGATATACCTTAAAACATGTCCATCGGATCGACATCCAACGACCACCTTACTTTTCTACCTTGCTTGAGAGATTCAAGCCGCGGAGTCCAGTGCAGTAGTAATTGATGAAGAGACGACCTTGTGGATGCCTGCAATAGCAATTGCGCCCGATAACGCCCGGCGCGCTTCTCCATCGGCGCTGGCAAAGGGCCTAAAAACTCGACATGAGCTTTGTTTTGACTGGAATTTTGAGAAAGGTTTTGAGATGGATTTTGTGAAAAGTGTTGCGAAGACGTGTTCCCTGATACATTGTACTCAAACGAGATGTTTCGTGCAGCTTGTAAAAATGCCATCGGCGCCTGCATATCCACAGCTTCTGCACGTAGCAGCGCGAAATACACATAGGGGGGTAAGTCCGCCTGACGCCGTTCTTCGAGGGCCATTTGTGCAAATTTTTTATAACCGTGCTTAATCAGGGTTTGCAGTAACGGGTGCCCGGGCTGGTGCGTCTGTATCAAGACTTCACCGGGTTTTTCTGCACGCCCTGCCCGCCCAGCCACTTGTACCACTAATTGTGCCATGCGTTCGGCAGCGCGGAAATCGCTGCTGAACAATTCATTGTCTGTGTTAATAATACCGACCAAGGTGACATTCGGAAAATGATGCCCTTTTGCGAGTAACTGCGTACCAATAAGAATCTGGCCCTCGCCGGAATTGACTTGTGCCAGCATGGCTTCAAACGACCCTTTACGACGCGTGGTATCACGGTCCATGCGAACCACTTTTTTATCTGGAAAGTAGTCATTGAGCGCGTGTTCCAACTTTTCAGTTCCCACCCCGTAGGTTTGTATTGCGCCGCTGTTGCACTGGGGACACGCCGCCACTAATGGTTTATCTGCACCACAATGATGGCAACGCAAGCGATGATCGCGCTGATGAATGGTCATATTGGCATCACAACGTTGACACTGTGCGACCCAACCACAATCATGACATAACAGCGCCGGTGCAAAACCGCGCCGATTGAGAAACAACAAAACCTGATTGCCGCTGTTCAAATGCTGACGCATGCGGTCCAACAATACCGGCGACACCCCATCTTTCATTTTTACTGCTCTGACATCAAGCAGTTGCACGTGCGGATGCTGTGCTTTGCCGACCCGCTGCGGCAGATCCAGATGCTGATAGCGATTGATCATGACATTATGTAAACACTCTAACGACGGTGTCGCGGACCCCATCACAACAGGAATATTATGTTGGTGCGCGCGCTTTACGGCAACATCACGGGCTGAATAGCGGAAACCGTCCTGCTGCTTAAAAGATAAATCATGCTCTTCATCAAGAATAATAACACCAAGATCAGGGACCGGCGTAAAAACAGCAGAGCGGGTGCCGATGATGATGCGCGCTTTTCCCTGCTTCGCCATCAGCCAGGCGGCAAGCCGTTGTTTATCATTCAAACCCGAGTGAAACACGGCAATCTGACAATAAAAACGGTCTCTAAAGCGCGCAATCATCTGCGGCGTCAAACCGATTTCAGGTACCAATACCAACGCCTGCCGTCCCTGTTTGATCACTTGCTCAATAACACGTAAATACACTTCTGTTTTACCGCTGCCCGTCACGCCTTCGAGCAAGAAAGCGGTATACTCATGCTGTTTTTCCACGATTTTCTGCACAGCGACTTGTTGTGCTTCGCTTAAATTAAGTCGGTTGGCAGTCTCTCTGCAAACTGGCTCAGTCGCATCCCAGGGGGTGTCTGTCAATTCGGGTTCGAGTGACTCTTCGCAGATAATCAGTTGTTTTTCCACAAGTTTGGGCATGATTGAACGCCAGTTAGCGAACTGCTCGTCCAATTGTCCTGCAACCAACGCATGGTCACGCGTTTGCAACCCTGATTGCAACGCGGACTGCCAGCTGGATTGAAACAAGGCCAATAATTGTTTTTGCCGTGTCGCCTTCCCCAAAGAAGACACATCCAGTGCTTTGCCTGTCTCCGTCAAACACCATTTTTTGATTAAATCAGGCCGGGCGAATACGCCGTTACGAAATTGCCCCTTGCGTAACAACGTGGGTAATGCACTGAAAAACACATCCCCCGGTGGATGGTGGTAATAGGCCGCAACCCATTTTAAAAGTTCAAGAATATCCGCAGTCAATAAAGATTGATCATCGAGCACATCGACGGCAGATTTTAGCTTTGCCTGATCAAACGACGTGCCTTTGGCTTTTTCAACCAGCAAACCAATGGCTTTTCGGTTACCAAAAGGCACTTGGAAGCGAACTCCCGGCTGCAGTTGATCAAACTCGCGTTGACTGGCAGGCAGGTAATCAAATAAACGACGCAGCGGAGACATAATACTGATACGTAAGACGGATGGATTTTCGTGCATGGCACCTACTTTACCACGCTGAGGAGTCGACCCAGTTATTCAACCTAAATTAAAAGGCAATCGATTTGTTTTCTTAAGCCAAAATTAATTACATGGACTAATACGCACGCCTAATGCAGAATATTCTGTTCGCTTATCCACAGTTCCTGTGGATAAGCTTGTGGATGAAGTAGCTGAACTAAGCTACAGGCAAGACAACACCTATGCTGTGGTTAAAATGAATAGATAATATTCATTTTAAATTATATATTACAATACAATAAGTTACAGGGATAATATAAATATTAGATCGAATTTAAACTGTATGTTACGGTTTTATTATAAGTACAAAATCGATTGTGTATAACTGAACAGCAATGAGTGCAATATTTGTCGTTTTCGCTCCGCACGTCCCTGTGCGCTGGCGAAATAAAGGCCATCCCTAGGCCAAAGTCGCTCCGCACGTCCTTGTGCTCTGGCGACATAAGGCCATCCCTGGC
>CAZWBV010000211.1:0-5147 GCA_964632225.1 uncultured Gammaproteobacteria bacterium
AATATTTATACAGGTAGGCAACTTACTGATGACTTAAATCAACATTAATTTGTAATACTCAGCGTTAATATTTAATGTGGGAAATGGGAGACCTGACCCTCGAAATGACCCTCGAAATCCATTTGCACGATAAAGGTCTGTCAATAAATCACTTTATTAGGGGAAGAAAGATTGATGAAAATAATCAAAAAAGAATTTCGCTATCTCGCATTTATGTTTATCGGAATTTTAACTGCATTGTCAATCAGCACGACAGCCAGTATAGCTGGTGGGACAGTAAAAATTGATAATGATAAGTGGATCAATGTCGGTGCAGGTTTACGCAGCAGCTTTAGCATCGGCCTGGATCAAGCACCTGCTGGCAACGGGCCTAACCATGATTTTGCATTAGAGAGTATTCGATTATACGTGAATGGTCAGGTACACAAAAACGTGACTTTTACGTTCAACACGGAATTCAAAACCAATGACGCGAATGGTAATGGTGATACTCAGGTAATCGACGGTATAGCCCAATTCAAATTTTCTGACTTATTTAACTTCTGGATGGGACGGTTTCTACCCCCCAGTGATCGCTCCAACCTCAATGGCCCCTACTACCTGTCAACTTGGGAATACCCTATGGTGAGCGCCTATCCATCGATTGTCGCGGGTCGCGACGATGGCCTCGCTTTGTGGGGAGAAATTGAAGGCGGACAAATGAAATACCAGGTGGGTATGTTTGAAGGTCGAGATGGCAATAATATTACGTCACCTAACCGCGAAGACATGCCATTAGTCGCGGGTCGTTTTACTTACAACTTCATCGATCCAGAATCCGGCTATTACAACAGCGGCACCTACTACGGCAGCAAAGACATTCTCACGTTGGGCGCTGTATTTCAATGGCAAGCGGATGGCGTGAGTTCCGCAACAAACGCAGGTGACTTCCTGGGTGTCAATGTTGATGTACTATTTGAAACCAAAGTTAAAAACGGCGGAGTCGTTACTGTGGAAGGTGCTGTTTATAACTATGACACAGACAATCTTTCAGATAGCCGACAGCTCCAAGGTACCGGATTCTTCATTTCAGGTGCCTACTTAGTTCCCAAAAGATATGGCATGGGTAAATTGCAACCCGCCGCACGTTTTCAAAGTCTGGACATTGATAGCACATCTGGTGTTGGTGCTGTTGGCAGAACCCCGACGCAACTCGATTTAGGATTGAATTACGTCATAGACGGTCACAATGCAAGAATTTCATTTATATTATCAAACATTGACCCAGACACAGGCCCTGGCTCTGATTTCGTCCGTGCTCTGATGGGTGTTCAATTACAAATATAGCCAGATTCTTTAACAAAAATTTGCAGCGCAGTGATTGCCACGTTATAGCAACGCATGCGTTACCAATTTATTTAAGCTGCGGAAAATAAACACGATGATAACAACCAGGAGTCTAAATCAGGAATCTAAATCAAAGGGAAAACCAGAGAAAAAACTAACGGGGAGATATTAAATGAAATTCAAAATATCAGTTATACCAACTATTATACCAACGACACCAAAAGGTATGTTAGTGATATTGTTGCTTTTGACAAGCTTCAATCTGTTTACTGACAATGCTGCACTTGCGGCCAAAGATACCATTAAAGTCGGCATTCTTCATTCACTCTCGGGTACCATGGCGATAAGTGAAACGACGCTTAAAGACACTATGCTCATGCTGATCGAAGATCAAAACAAAAAAGGGGGTTTGCTCGGAAAAAAACTCGAAGCGGTGGTGGTTGACCCGGCATCAAACTGGCCGTTATTCGCTGAAAAAACGCGTGAACTCATTTCAAAAGCAAATGTAGATGTCATCTTCGGTTGCTGGACATCGGTTTCACGTAAATCTGTGTTACCCGTTATTGAAGAATTAAACGGCTTACTGTTCTACCCGGTACAATACGAAGGCGAAGAATCGTCTAAAAATGTTTTTTACACGGGCGCAGCCCCAAACCAACAGGCTATTCCAGCCGTTGATTACCTGGCGAATGAAATAGGCGCTAAACGATGGGTTTTGGCTGGCACCGATTACGTATATCCTCGAACCACGAATAAAATTCTCGAAGCTTATTTATTGTCAAAAGGCGTAAAACAATCTGACATCATGGTCAATTACACACCTTTTGGTCATTCAGATTGGCAAAGTATTGTATCCGATATTAAGAAATTTGGTTCGCAGGGTAAAAAGACGGCGGTTGTTTCTACAATCAATGGTGATGCAAACGTGCCTTTCTACAAAGAACTGGGTAACCAGGGCATTTCCGCCGAAGACATTCCGGTGATTGCATTTTCGGTAGGTGAAGAAGAACTCTCGGGCTTAGACACAAAACCGCTGGTGGGTCACCTTGCGGCATGGAATTACTTCATGAGCGTGGACACCAAAGCCAATGAGAAATTTATCAAGAAATGGCATGCCTATATCAAAGACAAAAAACGCGTCACTAACGACCCAATGGAAGCACACTACATCGGTTTCAATATGTGGGTTAAAGCGGTTGAAAAAGCGGGTAAAACAGACACCGATGCAGTAGAAGCTGCAATGATTGGCATCACCCAGCCGAACCTGACTGGCGGCATCGCGGTGATGAATAAAAACCACCATCTCTCCAAGCCTGTTTTAATTGGTGAAATTCAAAAAGACGGTCAGTTCGATATCGTCTGGCAAACAGACTCTATCGTTGCAGGTGATGCCTGGTCCAACTTTTTGCCTGGCAGCAAAGACATTGTCGCTAACTGGACAACACCGATAAAATGTGGAAATTATAACACGGTGACTAAAAAGTGTTCCGGCCAAAATTTCCAATAGTTAAAAGCCAGGAGCGACACACGATACGGAGACTGCCTATTTCACCTTAGACAATAGGCAGCCCCCTATCCTGACTACACCATTGACCACACCTTTTGTAAAAGCAATGCGACATTTTGTTAGCTCACCTGCCTCGATTATTTTTTGCGTTATGCTGTTTATCGTCATCGCCACGCCCTCTTTCGCAGACGGTCTGGAAAGCAATTTACAAAATAATCCACAAAACAATTTTCAAAGTAAAGAAAACACCACTTTTTCAGACGCCGTCAACGCACTCAATGTAAAAAGTTTTAAATTAAAAGCAACAGCTATAAAAAAATTGGGGAAAATACATCACAATCGTACGTCCGTAATATTAAACGCGCTATTAGAAAGTAACTTATTTTACCGCAACAGCGACACGCTCATTGTTATTGCAGTCAAATCAAAAAATGGCTATTTCATCTCTAACGCGATAACAGGAAAAAAAATAGGCGAAATTGCCAAGCGCGATATTAAGAAAATGCGCATCAACAACAAACTGCGCAAACAACTACGTAATACAATCGCTCAATTAAACCTGGCCAGTGAAAATGCGAATATCCGTCTAAATGCGGTGTCTGAAATAACTAAAAATTTGAATCACGATATTATTGATTTGTTACGCAACACACTCAGCAAAGAAAACAATAGCGCTGTTAAACAGGCTATCGAACTGGCACTCGCGTTTTCAGACATAAACAACGAAAATAAAACCATTCGATTAAATGCCATTTCTCTACTGGGCAACAGCTTAAGCCAGGAAGCCCGGAGTAAACTTGCCGCATTACTCGAAAAATCGGCTAACGACGACTCTCATACTGACGTATATAAAGAGAAGGATATTGAAATTCGTAATGCGGCAACGAAATCCTTAAACCATATCAATTCTCAGCTGGATTTTTATGCGTTTATTGAAAAAATATTTTTTGGCTTGAGTCTTGGATCAGTTCTATTGCTGGCTGCAATTGGTCTTGCAATCACCTTTGGGGTCATGGGCGTAATCAACATGGCACATGGCGAACTTATTATGCTGGGTGCATATACGACGTATGTCATCCAATTAATCATGCCAGACAATATCGCACTTTCCTTGTTAGTCGCAGTGCCTGCCGCATTTATCGTATCAGGTTTGTTTGGTATCGCAATCGAACGCGGTGTTATCCGATTTCTATATGGGCGCCCGTTGGAAACATTGCTGGCTACATTTGGCATTAGCCTGGTATTGCAACAACTGGTACGGTCAATTTTTTCACCTTTAAATCGCGCTGTCGAAACGCCTGCATGGATGAGTGGTTCACTGGAAATAAATAGCGCGCTGTCGCTCACCTATAACCGGTTATATATTCTTTTATTCAGTTTAATCGTTTTCTTTGCACTCATGCTTATTCTAAAAAAGACCACACTTGGCCTTAAGGTCAGAGCAGTTTCACAAAATCGAGCCATGGCGAAAGCAATGGGGACACGCGCTGAATGGGTCGATGCACTCACCTTCGGCCTGGGATCCGGGGTTGCCGGGGTTGCCGGGGTTGCGCTAAGCCAATTAACCAACGTTGGCCCCAACCTTGGTCAGGCGTATATTATCGATTCATTCATGGTCGTGGTATTCGGTGGTGTAGGCAATTTATGGGGCACACTGATTGGCGCCATGTCGCTTGGTGTTATCAACAAATTTCTTGAACCCTGGGCCGGTGCTGTACTGGCAAAAATACTGATACTCATTTTTATTATTTTGTTTATACAAAAACGGCCGCGTGGTTTATTTCCACAAAAAGGCCGTGCGACTGAAAATTAACGCTATTACTCTTTATGCCAAAAGTTATGCCACAAGCAAATCAACATAAAGGTGTCTTTGCCAGTATCCTGCACAATGATCGAGGCGGAAAAATTTTTCTTTCCGTGCTTGCCATTGTCGTGGTGCTTGTTTCCACATTAAATCTGTTTGTCCCTGAAAGCTCTGCCTTCCATGTCACAACGTATACCGTTACGTTGCTGGGAAAATACCTCAGTTTCGCCTTACTCGCCCTCGCACTGGATCTTGTTTGGGGCTATTGCGGCATACTCAGCCTGGGGCACGGTGCCTTTTTCGCATTAGGCGGTTATGCGATGGGCATGTATTTAATGCGTCAAATTGGGGATCGCGGGGTATACGGTCACGCCGAACTACCCGATTTTATGGTTTTTCTTAATTGGTCTGAACTGCCCTGGTACTGGTATGGTTTCGATCAGTTTTGGTTTGCCCTATTAATGGTCGTATTAGTACCCGGCGTATTGGCATTTGTGTTTGGTTGGCTTA
>CAZWBV010000212.1:0-5123 GCA_964632225.1 uncultured Gammaproteobacteria bacterium
CATATGCATATGCACGGCCATGATTTTTATTGGGTGGCGCAGGATGGTAACGAATTGGCTGAGCATCGAAAATTAAACACGATCCACGTGGAACCCGGTGGCACCTATGACATAGTGGTTTATGGGGATAATCCGGGCTTCTGGACCTTTCATGATCACAAAACGACACAAGTACGTAACAACGGGATTTATCCCGGGGGGATGTTGACTGTTCTTGCCTATGAGGACTTTGAACCCACCTATTTACCCTCTGTGTCGGTTGATCAGTAAGCTGATCTAAAAGTGAAGGAGATTCAGAAAATGAAAAAACAAGTAATTATACTTTTTACGGCGAGTAGTATTTTATTGGCTCAACCTGTGCTGTCGCTTGAAGTGGACCGTGAGGTGATGCCGCGCATCACGATTGGTGGGCGCATTATTAATACCGTTGATGCCCCAGATTTTGATTTGAATCCGAATGCGAAAAGTGAAATCAGTATTGATGACAGTGTGTTATTGACTCGATTTGACAAGCGTCTTTATGGCGGCGGTGTCGCCGGCGCGTTGCTGGGGATGCGAGAGGATGAGGATGGCGATGCTGTTCAGTTTCATGAGGCCAGCGTGTTTTACTGGAGTCAGAATATGCAGGCGTCAATAGGGCAAACACGACTTCAAAATACGTTGATTGAATTCCCGACGCTACGTGACGAAGATCTCCTGACTTATAGTCATGTTGGCAATGCGTCTTCCAATGGTGAACTGCAACAGATCTATGGTGAGCAGTTATCATTTGACTGGATTGTTGATCAGAAAAACCAGATTTTGGGCGCATGGATAGGTTCCAGGGAAGACGATACCGGTTTAGGACGGGAAGGATTCGATAGTCATGGCATTGGTTATACTTATGAAAGATCAGAAGATTTACGTTTTGTAGAGCGATTGCGACATGCCGGTATTCTCATTGACAGACAGAAAGTCGGTGTTAATGATGGATGGATGACGGCCGTTATAGCGGGTGCTGAATTTAACCTTAACTTAAATCCGCAAGCTAACTGGTCTATGGGGTTACAGGCGATAGTGAATAATGGTATTGACGGGATTGCTGTGGGAGATTTAACGACAGCCAATGCTGGTGCAACTTCGCGAGCCGCTGTTGCAAATCAGGCGCGGGCTAAATCAAAGGCGCTTATTGCCTCTATACGTTTTACCAATAGACCGCACTTGTTAACGCGTTGGCAGGCTGCTCTAAATATTGCGTACAAAGACTATTCTGATTTTGATAATGCGACTCAATTTAGTATCGCACCCAGTTTTGTTTACACAGTGGGGCAGGGCGTTGATTTACTGGGTCAAATCAGCTACACAGATTTTGACAATAATCTGGGTGGCGGTACGGATACGCTGATGCAGCTTGGCATTGCTTTTAGTTTTGATACACGTTTCAACGATAATATTGGCGAACGCAATTCAATCCTGAATGTGGAACACAGCTATATTGATTAATCGACTTGATTTATGAGGGAAAAACAATGTATAAATTTGCTATTAAATTAATCGCCTTAGTGGCGTTGACTGGAGTGGCGTTGACTGGTTTTACCTACGTAATGGCTGATGCAGGCAATGTTAAAATCAGTGCCGCGATGGACCACTCGGGTATGGATCATTCAAAGATGGATAAAAAAAATCCAGAAATGAAAAAAAACACAATGCAACATAACATGGAAGGACACGATGGCAAGTCTGCAACAATGCAAAATAAACCGGTTGACAAATCTGGCGCGGCGTCAGCTGAGTTCGTTTTGATAACCTTTCCTGCCAGTGGAAAAGCCCGCGAAGCTGGATCCGATGGCAGTTATATGATGAAGCAGACTAACTTCGACTCGAATATTGAAACCAAGTGTGCGTTGGCGAGCCGTGGCATCATTATGCTGGACCGGCGAAGCTGGAATAAATGCGCTGTTCAACCCAGTAGTGGTGCGAATAAGTAACACAGGTATTGATTGACATGTGTGTTACATACTGGTGTTCTATTGTGAAAATTTATTATATAAGGAAAATACATGATTGAAATTATACCTAATTGGCACCCGGTTTTTGTGCATTTCACCATTGCACTCTTTTCAATATCAACATTGTTTTACATATTGTCGCATCTCACATCCAATACGGATCTCGAGTTACAATGGCAGACCGTGGCGAAATGGAATCTCTGGATAGGTGCTGTGATTACAGTGATCACGGTGGCTGCGGGTTGGCAAGCCTATTATACTGTTGATCATGACACGCCGTCGCATGTTGTTATGACGGATCATCGAAATTGGGCAATGGGGACATTTATATTTTTCTCGTTGCTTGCAGTTTGGTCTGTTTTTATTCATCGTTCAGATAAAGTTAAAAACTGGGTGTTTGTCGGGTTTATGATAATCGCCTCAGGTGTTTTGTTATCTACCGCCTGGCGTGGTGGGGAGGTTGTTTTTCGTTACGGCTTAGGTGTCATGTCGTTACCGAAATCGACAGGTGAGGGGCACGATCATGAGCATGCAGACGGTGCTGGGCATGGATCCTCAAAAGAGGGCATGGCGGTTGATGAGAAAAAGGATGCACATGATAACAGTGATGGCCATCATGACAAACCTGGGGACAAAATCGAGGGCAATGCAGAGGGTAATGTAGAGGGCGATGTAGATAAAAAGGTAGAGGAAAAACCAGAAGGCCAACATGATAATAGCGATGGTCATCATGATAACTAATACGGTAAGTCAGGTGACCACACAGGTGACCACAATGGATGAGCATCATGCCCATTATCGTAGGGTCTGTAAAACGATAACTTGGACATCTTACGCTTTATTCATTACGTTTGTTTTGCTTGCATGTGATGTTGATCAAGTTGCTACCACGAAAAAGGAATCCCCCTCAGAATCCCAGCAAGCTTTGCTAACAGTAACGGATAAGGTGGTAGACCCGAAAATATTACAACAAGGTAAAACATTATTTTTAAAAAATTGCAGCCAGTGCCATGGAGATAAAGCACAGGGTGCGGCAGAATGGCGAAAACCAGGGCCTGATGGTAAGTATTTGCCACCACCATTAAATGGCACCGCGCATGCCTGGCACCACCCTACCGAGGTATTGATGGAGATAATAAAAGAGGGAACCCTTCCTGACGGAAATATGCCATCATGGGAAGGGAAATTATCCGAGAGTGAAATTATGGCGGTGATTTCCTGGTTGCAGTCATTGTGGCCGGATAAAATTTTTAAAACTTGGCAAAGTATGGACCTTAGTTCGCGCGAAGAGTGATACAGGTTGCATGGTTATTTAACAACAGGAGATTAAAAAATGTATGGGTTTAGTATAACTGTTCCAGGCACGATGGAAGAAGTCACAGAAAAAGTCACGGCAGCATTAAAAACAGAAGGATTTGGCGTGTTGACTGAGATAGATGTCAAAGCAACGTTAAAGAAGAAAATTGATGTTGATCGTAAGCCGTATCTGATATTAGGTGCATGTAATCCGGGGCTTGCCAATCAAGCGATTAATGCAGAACCGGACATCGGTTTATTGTTACCTTGCAATGTCATTGTTCGTGAGGAAGAAGATGCTTCTATTAGCGTCGTATTTATGGATCCAGCTGCGGTTCTCGGCCTTGTTGACCGGGAAGAGATTACCAAGTTAGGACTGGAAGTGCGAGAAAAGCTCGAAAAAGTACGTGATTTATTGAGCTAATTTGTGCTTGGTCTTTGCAGTCGATGAGTGTCGAGTTTTTTGCTTAAAATAAAAAAGCGAATTGCGCATAGTGATAAATTTTATAGGCCTGATAAGTAGAATTGTTTACGTAGTGCGATAACATATTTCATTATAAGAAATATGTTAAATATTAGACTACGCTGTATAGTATGAGCAGGCGATTTAAAATAGGGTTACATTCATTTTTAGTGTGTTTAATCAGTTTTCTTCCGTTGGGTATCGTTAGCGGAGAAAGCGGGAGCCTTGTACAACATAATACGGCACATCTGTCGCAGAGTTCTAGTCTTCATTTTGATATCGCGGTAAAACAAGGCGTAAACACGCAGCAAATTTTTTTTCAGCAATCTACTCACGAGTGCGGTGCCTTGCATTGTGATTTTGATTGCGAGTGCGGAAATTGTTTTAAGGCTATTAATGGTTCGCCATCGTTGCACAATAGACCAGACATGCCCCATGTCCTGGTATTGGCCGTACTAATTACCGATTCATCTGGCTTTACTCCCCCTTTTAGACCTCCCCGCACGTAATTTGCAACCCTCTTTTCTATGTATGTGTAGATTCTTATGCTGAGATGAAGTGCCGATATTTAGAGGTGCTGGTTTTCGTCTTACTGAATTTTTAACAAACAAATTTAATGATAGTGACAGGAATGTTTAGGCAGGATGCCTCCCTATTTGTAAGGAGGATATACCATGAAGTCATATAGTACTTTGTACAAGAAAACAAATTTCGTTGCGCCAATATTCATTATTATACTTTTCTTTTTATCAACGACTGCGGAAGCCGTTCCCGCATTTGCCCGAAAATATCAAGCCAACTGTGCGTTGTGTCATACAAATGAACCTCGATTATCGCCGTTTGGTCAGAAGTTTCTTGAGAATGGCTATCAGTTTCCGGGCACGACGGATGGCGCTGATATGGCCAAGACGAAGCTGGAAGGCGCACAGGGACCGGTAACGCTGGATCAGTTGTCCAATATAATGGCTATTCGAATCCGCGCTGATATACAAAAAGCGTCATTTAAACAAGTGAAAAATGGAATGGAGGCTGCGGGGGTCAACGAGCAAACCGCCATTGATGTACCGAGGATCATTAATTTATTTTTCGCTGGCACAGCAACCAAGAACCTGAGTTATTTTACCGAGGCAGAGTTTAATACACAGGAAGACGGCGGAGATACTGCTGTCAAATTTGAGCGTGCCTATTTACAGTTTAGTAATCTGGGTGGCAAACAAGGGGTTGCGAGCGTCAAAGTGGGCAGCTTTGATCCTTCGTCATTGTTTGCATTTCCGACGCACCGTCAGCAACTGAACCCGATCCTGCCCGCTGCGGAGACCACCGCTGCGCCGCCATCAATTTTACGTGTGCCGGTGTTGCCGTTGGCATTTTCAAGT
>CAZWBV010000213.1:0-5099 GCA_964632225.1 uncultured Gammaproteobacteria bacterium
GTCTGGGTGGAATGTCTGCAGGCGGGCGTTATTGGGCGTCATGCCCGGTTATTAGACGCCCTGCTTGCGATTTTGTGTGGTGCATTGGGTGTAACTATTGCGGCAAAAATAGTTGAGAATCGACATTATTTGTTTCAGTTCAGCCGCTTTGCCATAGTCGCAATTAACGTCATGTTAATTTGGCTGTTAACCGCCGCAGGCTTAGGTGCGCAATTGAGCAATTGGGATTGTGAATACCCTTTGCTCCTGGCAAATGAAGCAACCGGGGATCGCCCCTGGTTGGGACGATTACACGGTATGGCCATTTATACCAATACATTAACGATAGATCAGCTACGTTTGTTGGAAAAAACCGCTTTCACGCCGCAAGGAGAAACTCTTCGCCAGTCTATGGGGGCAGTAGTTTGGGGTACTGCTGGCGTGCAAGGTTCCTTGCCGACATTGCAATACCGAAATCCAGACAAAAGCACAAAAAGTGTATCCTTAACATTATTGGCTGAGCAATTGAATATCACTAAAGCGACCACTATTTCGAGCCTGGAGATTGGGCAAAAAGTATGTCGGGATATTGTGCAGCAGCAGGCTTTTACGATTGAAGTCATGGCGTCCATTATAGATTTTTCACTGCGTGGTCCCGCGAGAATAATTTCCAATTCAATTAATCCCAGTTTGAGAAACTTTAAACTCGGTCAGGAAAATGGCGACATTGTATTTCGAGTTCGTTCGGTGCGTAATGGCGTTAACGGCGCTGACTTAGCTGTTACTACACAAGGTAACGCGTTACGCCCAGGGAAAAATCATATTGTCGCGACGTATAATCATGGCCGCGCATCGATAATCCTAAACGGGAGAAAATTGAATACGGGTATAGACTACAATGAAATCTTCTTGCTTTCCGGCGGTGTCTCCCTATCTGTAATTTGGGGCTTAATGGGTTTGCTGGTGCTTGGTGGAATAGTTGTCACTCTGTACAATAATAGTCGTGGTGCTTTGTCATTAGTCCAAATCAAAACAAATTTTTTACTAATTTCGTTAGCTCCTTTGCTCTCGTATTTAATTATAGTCTGGGTGCTTGGTACAGAGTTGAATCACGTGACATTGGTCTTGATTCTTTTTTTGCCATTACTCGTTAGTATTTTGTTAAATGCAGTGACGCGTGTTTTTAAATCGGCTACGGCTTAATTTAATTCAAGTTGGTGTACTAGCTCTAGATGTTCCAATTTTTCTGTTAATTGAGATGGGGTATCTATATAACGGTTGAATTTTATATTTTGGATTTTATTTTTCACACAATTGATCGTGTTTGCATCTATTACACTGCACTCAAGTTTATGCTCTATTTCTTGCCACCCTAACTTTATAGTCGTTATGGCTACAGCATTTTTGTTCTCTTTTTCTTTTGATTTTTTAACATTAATGATTTTGTTGCGGTATGAAACCTTAAAATTGCCTGACTCCTGGAAATCAAACAACAGCGCCTTGGTGATGTAAGTGATGCCGAGGGTAGCAATATTGCTTTTTAGTTCGCCTGAGAGACACTCTACGACAGAATTAACTTGTTTTTTACACTGCGTTGTTATCGAAGGTAAGAACTCGGCTGGTTTTGTTTTGCCCTTCATCCATTTGCCTTGAAGAATTTTTCTGACAGGGGAATAGTGTTCTGCTAGTAATTTCTCCGCCAGATAATATCCACCCATCGAAGAGCGTTTGTACCAGAAGAGCGCTTTGTCAGGATCTTTTTCTACACCCTGCCCATCTGCATATAAATGACCCAGATAGTATTGCGCGCGTACATCACCATTCTGGGCGGGAATTTTTAAATATGTGTAGGCTTTGGTTTTATCGACCGGGACGCCGGTACCATGGTAATGCAAGTATCCCAATTTATACCGGGACTTCAAATGATATTGCTCAGCTGCTTTGTGAAACCAGATTAATGCCTGTTGCATATCCTTTTGCGTGCCGCGGCCCTTTTCGTACATTTCGCCTATTTTATACTGAGAATCAGCGATGCCTTTCTTGGCATCCACCATGGTCCTCTTGAACCGATCCTGCCAGACATAGTCGTCTGAGAAGCTTGCAATTGTTAGGGGAGCGGCGTTTACTGAAAAAATGAAGACGCTAAAAAATATAGTTATTAAATGCTTGTTCATCCTTGGTCCTCTACTGCTTATAAATGATGCTGCCGAAAAAAATGGGTTGAATCAAGCGATTGGAATTGTTTTTTTATAAAATTATTTAATTGATATATCACCGTTATTTGGGTTAAAGAAACAAGGCATTGTTTTTCATTAGCGCCCTTTGGATAATGTGATTATCTAGTTTATGTTTCGTTCAATTTACATTCTTGTTCTATAAAAATTGGCACGTGCTCGCTTGTTATTTTTAATTAGTGGAGACTGCGAGAGTGAATGGAGATTAAGTGATTATGGGTAGCATTAAAAAAACTTAAATCAAAAAAAACAGGCGATATAAGTTTCAGATCATTTACGGCTATCTATACCCGTCGCGTTAGGGATTCAGGTGTAAATGTTGATCTTTAGCTAATAGCAAAATAGAATAAGGTGGTTAGTATGTACCAAAACCCCCCGTATTGAATAAATAGAAAGAGTCGGGTAAAAAAGGATCCACTGATATCCATGCACAGTTTTTCTAATGCAACTGGGCAGATAATAATTGCCACTGTTGAAGATAATAAGACAAACGACAAAGAAAATTCGAATAGAAAACGAGTGTCGGCCTGGTATTCAATGACAAAAGAACTCAGTGTTGCACCAATAATAATGCTGGAATAAAGCGCGATTTGTTGCCACCAAGGAATAGATGATATCGACTTAAGTTTAAATGATAAAAATTTTCTTTTAAAACTTAGAGTCGATATAAATGATTGGAGCACTTTCTTTGGCGAAAATTTCTCGGGTTTTGCTGTGTCGAGATCACGTTCTGCCCAATATTTTTCCATGTCATTATATAAAGGGTCTTCGTCATCAGAAGTAGAAGAGGGCGGTGTAGGTGTATGTGCAGATTGAGTGCTGTCAGGTGATTCAGGTATTAAATCAGACTTTTCTTCTGTACTTTTAGTTATAGATTCAGTTATAGGTTTTTCTTCCGTGTTTTCAATTATATACGACGGATCAATTATTTCGTCACTTTTTTCTGCGATGCCACCGATCATGCGTTTATTTAAGTCGAAATAATTCAGTATGTGATTCATATTTCCTCCCTTCCAATGACCTTTTTGTAAAAGGAAATGCACGGCATATATGAATGCTATACCCGTCGCGATTGAGATTTAGGTGTAACTGCTCGCCCTCTTTATTCCTAAATCTTAAACGCTCTGGGTCAGTATTCACTGACCGAGATTATCAATAACGCATAACCAGTCAAATAAACTCAATAATTTTTCCTAATGCCCGTTTGATTTGGTCAAGGGTTAAGTAATCTCCATCTGCTGGGTCCTCCCAATGTTCACAGGACAATCGTAGTACATCGGGTTGTTTGTCTGAGTGTAGAAAAAGTTCAGTCGTGTAAATTTCTGCAGTTGCAGATCCGCCGCTAACATGCATTATTCCGAGGCCCGCGAGCAAAATTTTACCCGACGAAACGAAATTAGAATCAAGAATAAAGCGGTCGATTTTGAATTTATCTGGCATCACTTTACGGGCAGTATCTTCGATTGTATTAATTTCAAATTTGCAATTTGGTTGCCGTTGTTTGATATTTTCTGCAGGTATAATCTTTCCATTTTGAATATATACCGCCACCTGGCCCGGCGCGATGTCCAGTTCTTGATTCAGCATAAGGTGTGAATTCAGCGGTACTTCGGTGAAAGGGGTGCCCGCAATCAGTAGTGGCGTTGACTGACAAGCGGTTAGGGTCGTGATCATGAGGATTAAGGGGAGCGTTAAAATGCCTTTCATATTAATCACCAACTGTCAAAAAAGGCATTTTATATTAACATACAATCGATCAAGTTTTTGAACAATATCTTCTCACATTGCCGTTGTATGCTTCTTGAGCTGCTATCAGACGCATCGAAAAATATAAATATAAATATATAGAATATAGGACGCTAGCTATATCTCAAAAATTAATAAACGTGTGATAACGTGTTCACAGTCGTGGTAAAAATGGTGGAATAATATATATAGGTGCGTGTTAGTGCTGTGGAGTATTTGTTATAGCGCAACTAAATAAGCGCAACTAATGAGTGAAGATAGTTGAAGGGAGATACCATGTTAGACCACAATAGAATTAGACTACTGATTATTATTGTGCTCAGTGTGACAGTTTCCATCAGTTGCGGTTCGAAGAATCAAACTGAATCGGTGAATACTGACGCAAGGGATAGCCGTATAACGGCAAGTCTTCGTGGTTGCGAGATCCCTTACGAATATCAATTTAATGTATCATTACCCCCCTCATTTAGTAATAATAAATCATTGCAGTATCAGTGGGACTTCGGCGATGGCGGCGCTTCTACGGGGGGTGTCTCAGTTTCCCATCAATACCTTACACCGGGTATTTATGAAGTTACTTTTAGAGTTAGCGATAATGCAAAAACAATTTCGACAGTTAGCCTTAGCCATTCGGCAACGGGATGTACGCTCAGTGGTACAATACTAGTTAAAAAGGGTTCAGAGGCAGACAGCGATGTAAATGATGTCAGCGCGCCGTTTAAATCAAATGACCAAATTGAAACCGCGCAGCTTATTCGAAACCCAGTGACAGTGGGTGGTTTCGTGAGTGGTGTGGGAACTGGCGTACTAGGGGACCGTTTTGAATTGGAGGGCGATTTGTTTGATGTTTATCAAGTCGATCTTCTAAAAAACCAAGCGATTACATTGGATATTAGTGAATTTTCTGAGGCCAATCCCACTGCGATTGACTTGGATCTATTTCTGTTAGCCCCGGCGGATTTAGCAAACCCAGTCGCGTCCTCTGTCGATACTGTTGCTACTGAATCCCTTATTGTGCCAGAAAGTGGCAATTACTATATCGTGGTTTCTGCATTCGCCGGTATTTCTAACTATCAGTTGGGCGTGGGACAGGTAAGCGCTAATAATAGTCTGCCGTCGATTGGGTTGCGACTTGAAAAT
>CAZWBV010000214.1:0-5066 GCA_964632225.1 uncultured Gammaproteobacteria bacterium
CTATTCATGATCATACTTTTAGGACAGAATGAGGGGAAAGTATACTATTTCCACCCGACATGGCATAGACCCATTAAATGTAACTACACTATGTAAAATAAGTTTTGAACCATATTCGTTACTAATATAAACTTTCACTTATCCATTAATCAGGACATGCGGGCAATCACTTTCATCTCCTCTCTGTTCTTACATGCTGATCTGTCCTGTATTGTTACCGTTGCGCTTTTTTTAAAAAGCGATTTCGACCGCTGAAACCATGCGGTCTCGTTTTTTGAATTGACCAAACAATCCTTGCTTATTACCATAAAAAATATCTACACCTAACCACAGGGTGGTGTTGTCATTCATCTGGTAAGTGATTTTAGGGCGTGCCAGGCCATCATCGAGACCAAGGTTGTGTAACCACAACAGCTCAGCGGTAAGTGTTTCGTTATTGAAGTCTCGTCTGAATAACAAAGTTAGGGTGGTGTCTCGCCTGTCACGCAGCATGTCGAGTTGATCGTTGTTTAGGTGTGACTGAAACAGCTGGGTGCTGATGAAGGTGTCGCTGAAGCCAAACCAGTCGAGACCGATGACGTATGAAAATTCGTTGCTGTTAACCACACCGTCCTGGTCTGAAATTGAATTAGTGCTGATGTAACGGTCCGAGGCATAACCAATTTCTCCGCGCAGGGTGAGATCACCAAATGAGTTGCTGAATGAACTGCCGATTAGGTGGCTGCGCTGGTAACGGGGGGTGATGGTGGCGAGTGATCCGTTGGGGGTCGTGCTAAGCTGGCGGAATAGCACGGGCCTGTCATCATAGTGGTAAAGATAATTCAGAGTGAGATCCCAGCCGTTCCAGAAAATCGAAAGGCGCGCCCCCCAGTCGGCGTCCTGAATCCTTCTGTCGGGACGTTGCGCTGCCTGCATTGATACATTTACGCCGGGTGGTGATTGTGGTACCAGCAGGGGGGAGGTAAAAGCGTAG
This sequence comes from uncultured Gammaproteobacteria bacterium, assembly GCA_964632225.1. GTDB lineage: Bacteria > Pseudomonadota > Gammaproteobacteria > SG8-11 > SG8-11 > JAADIM01. The sequence continues at coordinate 974 of CAZWBV010000214.1, forward strand.
TAATCATTACCTAGCGCGTATTCATGATAGCGCTGATCTGGCAGCCATAGCAGTTGCAGCGTGAGATCAGCGATTGGTATCTCGCTGTTAATCGCCCACAGTGGAATGCGTGAGTTATCAAAGTCATCCAGGATAAATTCACGCCATGACTGTGGATTGACCACATCCAACACCTTCAGACCATCCGCTTTTCCCCATACGATCTGCTGTTTCCCTAGTGTGAGGAAGCTACGCCCGATTGATGTCTCGATGTAAAACTCACGCAGTTCTCTATCGGTTGAATTGTTGCTGTCAATGCGATTTTCCACATCACCGCGAACTCGACCAATGGCAGTGAGTTTTATGTGATGACTGAGATCAATCTCAATTTCAGGCTTGATAGTGGTTTCGAGTTTCTCTGTGTTATTTGCCTCTGTGCTGTAGCCCCATTCGCTGTTGATAGTAATGGCGGCGTTAATTTCTGCGGTTGCTGTTGTGTTTAACAGTGTTATTGATAGGGTTATTGACAGGGTGAGCAGCGTTGCACTAAGTTTATGAAAGAGCATATTGCCGTCATTTCCGTGCGACCAAAAGTGCTTCCTATGGTCACGCGGGAATGACGGGGTAATTAACATTTGTCGTAATGACAATAGAAGCGGTTTTTCACAAGCCACGACGCAACGCCCTTTCAGTAAACAGGTCATTGCTGATCTCTGTTTGATAATCTATATCGCTAAAGATAAATTTTGTGGAGTGGCCTGTCTTGTGGTTTTCAGCTTCGATGAGATGCGCAGTCCAGATCCCTTGTACCTGCTTTATCAACTTAGTGAAAATGGTTTTAAGTGGTCTGTTTCGCAGGCCGCTGAATTCGGCTTTGCGAACGATCCATATCTCGGCATCAACCCACTGTTTTACCTTGCTATAGCCGAGCTCCTTTGCGGTTTTTTTGTCTACTGGGGTTGATTGCACGATAAACGTTTGATGGCCATCGATGACTGCTTCACCAATGGTCTTGCGGGTATAGTCTGCAATACTGACCTTGCTTTCTTGTTTGATATCTTCATAGGTGAAGTCGGTTCCAAGGAAATAGTCACCACGATCCGAGGCGGAAATGCGACGTACCTTACGCATCGCTGGTAGGTATAGCCATTGATCATCATCGATGGCGCTGTCGGCGTAGTCATAAATCATAAAAGCGGTGTCTTTGACATTTTTGGGTGAGAGATAGTAGATTGCCGTACGCTTTTCATCGCCAAAGTATTTACGAAAGCCACGTGTTTTGCGTACGCGTTGTTTTCCGCGTTTGTTGGTCATCTCCATCGTTAGTGTACGTATGACGGATTGGCCTTCATCGCGGGCATTGATGTGGTTGGCGATTTCATCACCGCTGGGAAGTTCTGCTGCAAACAGAGAAGATGTTGCAAGTGCGAGTAATATGGCGCTTATGATTGGTTGTTTCATGGTGATCTACTCTTTTCCAGTTGTTGGGGTGGTTGGTGCTTTATGGGGGGGTTCGAAGCCAAGAAACCGTGGCTTCAGCACTTTGATTAGTGCGGGTAAGATTGTCATGCTGGCGATAAAGCTGGCAGTGACTGCGACCCCGACCATCGCGCCAAAACGAGTCAGTGGCACCACTTCGCTGGTGGTTAAAACGCTGAAGCCGAGTGTGAGTGCGGCAAAATTGAATAGCAGTGCACGTCCGGTGGTGGGGTAGAGGGTATTGATCGCTTCATCAATGGTCTTACCCTGTTGTTTGATTAACACCTGTAACCGTTCAATGGTGTGTACTGAAAAATCAACCCCAAGACCGATGGCGATGGCGGCAAACATTGAGGTGCCAATCGCAAGCCAGATGTTGGTGAAGCCCATCACGGCATAAATCAGCAGCACCGCGACGGCAACGGGTACCACGGTGATAAAGCCAGCGATGACTGATCGCATACTGAGTGCAGCCATCACCATTACCAGTAGCAGTGAAATTGCGATGCTATAGAAGTGGCTTTCGCCCAGGCTCTTAATCCAGTGGTAATCAATATTGACGCGCCCGCTCAAGCTTGCTTTGATCTCACCATTATTGAAATGTGTGGTGAGGTAATGTCCCACATTTTCAATGACCGATTTTCCGATACTGTAGAGGCCGGTATCGAGCCGCACCCGTACATTTGCTAGGCGGTAGTCGTAGTCGATCTCTTTTTCGAAATCACTCGGGTCACCACTGGCGGAGTAGAGTAGGAACTGCTGTGCGACTAATTCGGCATTGTCTGCCAATCGGTAGGCACTGGCATCATTGCTATTTAAAGCGCGGTTCATCTGCTTAAGGTAATCAACAATCGAGGTTGAGCCATTGACGTGTGGTAGCGTCTTTACATAATTTTGCAGTGCCTCAATGCGTTGCAGGTTTTCGGGTTTGAATAGATCTTCGGTGTTCGGTGTTTCGATCACAATATCGAGGTAGTGTGCGCCATCAAGGTGGGCATTGATGGCGCGGTCGGCCTGCACAATCGCTTCATCTTTCTGAAAAATGGTGATACGTGCCTCATTGAGTTCCAGTTTTGATGCGCCTGCAATGCCAGCGATAATGATCACTGCGCCGATTGCCAATATCACGCCTGGATGTTTGATTACCATACGTCCAGGCAGTGACATGGCCTGGCCAAACTTATCAACCTGAGTGGCGCTGCTAAATGCCTTGCTTCGCTTTGGTTTAAGCAGTGTTAAAAATGCGGGTAGCATCGTCATCGAATAGAGCCATGCGACCGCTACGCCGACCATGGCAAAGATACCGAAGTACTGCATTGGCGGCATGATGGAGGCGATGCTCAGGCCGAGAAAACCCGCCATGGTGGTAAAGGTGGTTAATGTAACAGGCCGCCACATCTTGACCATTGACTGGATTGCCAGTTGCCGGCTGCTTGCCTCGGGATGTTGTGCTGCCTCTTCGTAATACTGGCTCATGATGTGAATCGAATCTGCGACCGCAATGCCGATGAGTACCACGGCGAGTGCGTTGGTGATCACAAAAAACGGTATGCCAAAGGCGGCCATCAAACCGAGTGCGCTGGCGACAGTACCAATAACGACCAGGTTGGGTAGTAACGTACCGCGCAGGGTGCGGAAGGCAAGAAATAGCACCAGAGTAATCACTAATCCTGAGATGGGATTGAGGCGCTTTGCATCGGCATCAATATATGCGCCCATGTAACCGCTTACTGCCCCTTCTCCTGCAACATGGATTTTGTTGTCTTCTGTTTTTGGTGCACGCTCAATGAGTTCAAGCAGTGCCTGATAGGTTGCCTGCGCCTGTGTTTGATCTTCCAGTTCCGCAACGATCAATGTTGCGCTACCGTCGCGTGCTGCGATGCTGCCAACAAAAAGTGGGAAGTCCATTACCGCGGCGCGAATCGCATCCGCTGATTTTTGGGTGGTTGGCGCAGCTTCAAAGAACGGTTCGACCCGCATACCTTCTTTAGTCCCGATGATGTTGTTCTCTGTGGCAATGCTGGTGATGCGATCGAGGTCAATATTGTCGATCGTTTCAAGCTCAAGGCTTAACCATTCAATCAACTGCAGTGATTCGGGGTTAAATACACCGTGTTTACCTTCGTTTACCACTGCGATCACCATTGGGTCTTTCAGCCCAAAAATCTCCTCCACCTTATCGCGGTAAAGCAGTGCGGGATGGTCGGGTGGCATAAAGGCATCCGAACGGGTGTCTTTTTGTAACGTTGGGATAAATGAGCCAGTGGCGATGATCAGCAGTAGCCCGAACAGGATAATGGTCTTCGGCCACTGCGTAACATGTTCAAAAAATCGTTCAGCCTTTGTGTTGGTCGTCATCGGTGAATCTCCTTGCTGAAAGGTGTATATACACCTAATTGATTGAATAAATTCATATTATTTTACTGTTTGCGACTATCTGCCGCTTTAATTGAATCCCAGTAGTGGGATTTGGGGTTGCCGTACATTGTTAGCAATCACTGACGATAGGCTTCTCATTCTTGTGTGCTTCATCAGCGACCCATTAAGGTGTATATGCACGCATTGAGTTAAAAAAATAGCTAACCCACATTTAACACTAGCACTTAAATTATCTCTTTAAATCAATCGTTTATAT
>CAZWBV010000215.1:0-5025 GCA_964632225.1 uncultured Gammaproteobacteria bacterium
CCTCCGTTCCGGTAATGAGCAGTGGACGGGCTGTTTGTTTGTCTCCTCTTAAAAAGGAGGGTACGTAACGATCAAGTACATTCCTGATTTTACCCTGTTGCCGCCCATTGGATTTTTTCAAATCAATGCTGTGTTTTTCTTCTTTCTCAACATGCAATAATTGTTGTGCAACAAATAAACCCGCTCGATTACCTATACCGATATCTTCAAGCAAGCTATCCATATCTTCAAAGCGATGACTGACGGCGACGTTGTTTACTGACGATAACGAGATATCATCCAGAGAACTGCCAAACGTTGATAATGCCTTGTTTAATAATCGCTTGCCAAGCTCAATAGCCTCTTTACGCTGTAAATTTTTTAAGTAGTGCCTTATGTTGGTTCGTGCTTTTCCAGTAACAGCAAAATCAAGCCACAGGGGATTGGGCCGCGCGCCTGGGGCAGTAATAATTTCAACGGTCTGCCCATTCAATAATTCAGTTCGTAGTGGCATAAGCCGTCTATTTATTTTAGCGGCAACACAAGTGTTACCGACATCGGTATGAACGGCGTATGCAAAATCAACAGCCGTTGTGCCGCGCAATAATTCCTTGATTTGACCCTTGGGCGTAAAAACATAAACCACATCTGGAAATAAGTCTATTTTTACATTTTCCAGAAATTCCAGCGAATTTCCTGCATTACGTTGCATTTCCAATACATTGCGCAACCATTGCCGGGTACGATCCTGTGCAAGACCACTGCCCGCTTCGCCCGTCTTATACAACCAATGGGCAGCGATACCGACTTCAGCTACACGCTCCATTTCACGCGTCCTTATTTGGACCTCGATGGGTACGCCATAAGGGCCAAACAAAACAGTGTGCAATGACTGGTAACCGTTAGTCTTAGGGATTGCAATATAATCTTTGAATTTACCAGGAACGGGTTTATATAAGTTGTGAATGACACCCAATGCCTGATAACAATTTTCAACTTTATCAACGGTGATTCTGAATGCATAAACATCAAAAACCTCGGTAAAAGGCAGCAACTTTTCCCGCATTTTCTGATAAAGACTATATAGATGCTTTTCTCGACCAACGACCCCACCCTTGAGGCCATCCTGTTTTAGCCGTAGTTGTATCGAGTCCTGAATACCCTGAATAATTTCTTTCCTGTTCCCCCTGCCTTTTTTAACAGCTTCATCTAGCACCCTGTATCTCATGGGATAAAGCACAGCAAATCCTAAATTCTCCAATTCGCTACGTATGTTATTCATTCCCAACCTATGCGCAATGGGCGAATATATATCAAGCGTCTCACGCGCTATACGCCGCCGCCTGTCTTGCGGCATCACACTTATGGTACGCATATTGTGCAACCGGTCTGCTAACTTGACTAAGATAACGCGAATATCGTTCGCCATGGCAAGAATCATTTTTTGGAAATTCTCAGCTTGAGCTTGTGCGCGGTCTTCTATTTTTACTTTGGTAAGCTTACTTACACCATCCACCAACCCTGCAACCTCCTCGCCAAACTCTTTCTCTATTTGGTCTTTGGCAGTGGGGGTGTCTTCAATAACGTCATGCAGGATTGCAGCAATAATACTTTTTTGATCCATACGCATTTCTGCTAACGTGCGTGCAACAGCCAGAGGATGGTGTATATAGGGTTCACCGCTCATGCGCAGCTGGCCTTCATGGGCCTCAGCACTAAATAAATAGGCACGATAGACTTCAGCAACCTGGTCATGCTCTAGATATTGCTCAAGCATGTCACACAAATCGCTAATCAAAAATACAGGTGAATCGTTCTTTTCTATTGCTTTTAACAAAATAGGACATTCCTCATACGTCTTATCAGATTACTGCACAATAAACTAAAGTCAAAGACTTTAGGCTAATTAAGTCTCTAAATAAGACATTGTAGCGAAGATAGTTGAATAGGGGACTGAGAACCGCGAAATTGGTCGCCTGATCTTCCCTCAGTACCGATGAACAAAGCGAAGAGTTGCTAGTTGATACCTAAATTTCAAACACCACGGGTATATATACCATACTCCCAATAATTACGCCCTGGACGTGAAGGGCCCGACCAATTGTTAGATAACAACGCCCTGGCGATAAAGTAGTTAATAAACCCATGACCTACTAGCAAGACACTGTCAAATTGTTCAGCCAATTTAATTAGCGCTTGTGCCGCCCATTTTGCTCTTTCTTTTGCGGCAGACAACGACTCACCATTCCTTGAAAAACCAAAACACCATAAGCTTCTTAGTAAAAGAATCCACACACTAATGGGCAATTTTATTGAACCACGGGTAAAGTGGGGAATACCTGTTTCATTAAACATTGAAGTAGCCAAATGCACTTCAGTAACTCCCAATGCCTTTGCAGATTGTATAGAGCGCACCATATCACTGCATACAACGATATTATGCTCTTTTATCAAGGCGATAGCTTCATAGGGCGCACGCCCAATAATGCCCGACAAGTCATAAGACCGAGCAATCTCGCTTAACTCACGCGCCTTCACATTTCCAGCCAATTCATATTCCGGCCTACCATGCCGCAGCAAAGTAATCTTCACACTTTGTACCTAAAATACAATACCGTACTACCATATCATCGTTACCGATGAAACCCGTTAAATACCCAACACGGTCGCACTACACATAGAAGAGTAACACCAAAACCGCGAGAGCGAACATGTAGACAAACAAAGAGAACCGGATCTTTATACTTGGCTGCGCGAACACAAAACTGCGCCTCGCTCAAAAAACACTCAGTGGAACAACCCTGATTACAAGTGCTATATTCACTCTAAACAAATCAGTTGGATCATAGCTAGCAACAAGGACAAGGACGACTAAGGTGCTGAAGATAAAGTATTTTTCTCTGATTTTAGGCGATCGCATAGTCATTATCTAAAACCGTTTTTTATGCCGTATTGAGAGCAACCATGCTAAATTTCACACAATTGGAAATAGCAAAAATCTACAAAACGGAGTCAGGTCGAGTACTTGCGGGCCTAATACGAATTCTCGGTGACCTGGATTTAGCTGAAGAAGCATTACAGGAAGCGTTTTCTGTTGCTATAGAAAAATGGCCAATCGAAGGGATCCCGAAAAACCCCTATTCGTGGCTGATTTCAACCGGAAAATTTAAGGCCATCGACTCTATTCGAAAATCAACGCGGGGAAAGGAACTGCTTTCGGAAAAATTATTACTTGAAACAGAGAATTTCAACCAGAGTGTTAGTGAAGAATATCTTATTGAGGATGACCAACTACGCTTGATATTTTTTTGTTGCCATCCTTTATTGCCCTTGGATTCCAGAATCGCCCTTTCCCTTCGGGAAGTTTGCGGAATGAGCAGCGCAGAAATAGCACGAGCATATTTAGTGCCTTTCGAAACGCTAAAAAAACGAATTTCCAGAGCAAAAGCACTCATTAAAGAAAAAAAGATACCCTATGAAATTCCGTCCAAGGTCGAATTAAGCGAGCGCATGGGCGCTGTTTTACGTGTAATTTATTTGATATTCAATGAAGGCTATTCTGCAAGCGCAGGAGAACGCCATGTCCGAAAAGAACTGACCGAAGAAGCAATTTATTTAAGCCGCAAGCTGGTCGAATTAATTTCCACTCCGGAAAGCCTGGGTCTGCTGGCGCTACTACTTTTGCAGGAATCAAGGCGGGAATCACGTGTCACAAAAGACGGGGACCTCATTCCACTTGAAGCTCAGGAGCGCTCTCTGTGGGATCAAAATCTTATCCGTGAGGGCGTACAGTTAATTCAACAAGCCGTAATGTCAGGTCGACTGGGTTCCTATACCCTGCAAGCGGCCATCGCGTCAGTTCACGCGCTTGCGGATTCGATTGAAAATACCCAGTGGGATCTGATCATCGGTTATTACGATATGCTTTTATCCATATATCCTTCCCCGGTAGTGGAATTAAACCGGGCCATTGCCGTTGGCATGCATAAAGGCCCCAAGGCAGGTCTTGCAATCATTGCGCGTCTCTTAAAAAATGAAAAACTCAACGCCTACCACACCATCTATGCCGTGCAAGCGGATTTTTTAAGAAAATCAGGGTCAATTGATGAATCGATTAACGCTTATCGGCTGGCCATCGAATTGGTACGCCAGGAACCCGAAGCAAGATACTTGAAAAAACAACTTTCCGAAATTCTGTAATTTTTTTCAACTAAGGGTCTGTAAATGAATAACTTTACATTCTTGGGTGTTGAGGCGTCCGTCTGGCAAGGCGCGAAAGTGCAGAAATATGTCGATATTTCAAGCTTTCGTAACGCAGTCAGACGGAATGAATCGACAGTCAAGAATGTGAAGTTATTCATTTACAGACCCTAATGTCCCTTTCGGCTATTCCCATTCGACTATAAGTGAATGAGACATACTATTTCATTTGACTATATACTATCAGTAACTTGTCAACGACAGTTATATTGAAGAGCTGTCGCTAAATTCATGAAAAGGAGATGATAAAATGCACTTTTTTGTTTATTTTACCATGACAGAAGACGAACCCATGACCCCCCCCTCACCCGAAGGAATGGCAAAAATGGGAAAATTTATGGAGAAATCCTTTAGTTCAGGAAAAATTGTTGCCACAGGCAAACTTCCACGGGAGGTCACGAAAGTTCAGTTGGAAAAGGGAGAATTTTCCATTTCGGATGGCCCCTTTATAGAAGGCAAAGAACTCATTCCTGGTTTTACCGTAATCAATACCGACTCCAAAGAAGAGGCGATCGAATGGGCGAAAGAACTGCGCGAATGTATGGGTGATGGCACACTAAAAATGGCCCAACTGGCTGGCACCAGTCAGGATCACATGAAAATGAAACCAGGCTCTTAAACCTAAATAAATCAGTTGAATCTGCTGCGGACGCCTAATGCACTGAAGATAACGTCTTTTTCCCTGATTTTAGGCGGTCGCGTAGTCACTCTACGGGTGAGTCTAAAACCAGGGAAAAACAAAGGGGTCAAGATAGTTATATTAATTTCAATTGTCAAAATATCCAA
>CAZWBV010000216.1:0-4996 GCA_964632225.1 uncultured Gammaproteobacteria bacterium
ATTAGTTTTTGGAAAGCACGAAACGACCGTTACTCGCCTGAACAGGTCGCGCATTATTGCCAATTACAGCAAGAAATTTACCCACCTGATCTTTAGAAACTTCAACGGGGTCTTTCAATACATACCAATTTACACCTTCACTGCACGGCGGCGTCGTCAGTGATCCATTAAAATGATAAAAAGCTTTGTTCGCTGGTAATAAATCTTTTGGGTTAATTTTCGCAGTCAACGCCTTTTTACTGACCGACGCAGGCATATCCTTCCAGAATTTGCTTAATTGGCCGTTGGTTCCACCTGCTTTAAGAAACACCCCCACTACCGCTAATTCACCTTGGTCATTTTTGTGCACCAGATGCATTTCCATATCAAAAGGCTTATTAGCGACTGTATTTTCACTCGGACTGTGGAAATGAAATTGCAACAAATCAAATTTTCTGGCACCTATTTTTATAAAACTTTTCGCACTGTTGTTTACCTGGATCGTATGCCCATTGTTTACGATCTCAATTTTGGTATCGTTATAATTAAATTCAATACTACCCAGATCTGTGCCGGCCGAACTATCAATATTTATGGGTGATTGTCTTTTACCTACACCACAGGTTGAAAACTCCCCCTTTATTGAAGCCCAATGGTCAGGACCAGATCGACCCTCATATCCCCAAGGCTCAGAACCCGCAACCGCATTTAAAGCAAAACACATAGGCGCTACTAACATCACAGCTTTAATCTTTTTCATAATATTTCCCTTTATTATTTAACATATCCCTAGTCAATGAAAACACCCCTCAAATACACACAAAATAAAAAGTGTGAGATTAAGTTACTGCCATATGGGCATAAGGTCAATAAATTAATATTTATACAGGGCATTAATATTAATGAGTAACCAAGACAAGATGACTAAAAATCAGACAGATCTCTTATCCAGAAGGTTTCTACATCGATGACAAGTGGATCAATGGCGCTGCTGTCTGCCCCTGAACTACCCGCAACACGACTTTCTGTTTCTTTTTTCAATATTATTGGCCGCCAGCGATAACTGATATGTAATTTTCCTTCGTAAGCTTTATCAATGTCCAGTGACAAGGTTTTTTCTTTATAAATGCGGCCCTCTAAATTATAAAATTGGGATGATTCAATATTCGTTTTGCTATTCACAACGTTCGAATTTATACCATCAGAATCGTCGACACTCAAGCTGGATGAATATCCGCCAATTTTTGATTCGCCCGTCAGGACCCGCTGAATCAAAACCACGTTTGTCCCGTTACGAAAAACGGCAAAATATCCATCGTCAGTGCTGACTTTTTCTATCAATTCTGAACCGGGCAACTGTTGCTTTTGTCGTGAGGAAACCCACTCGCCAAGCGTTTCAAATTCATTTTCCGAGCCACACGCTGTCAGGAATAGAAAAACAACCACCCCAAACAGTAGAAACGAATATTTCAATGTTTTATGTAAATTCATGTGACGTCCATGCACCCCTGCCCTATTTTATTTTACTAATTAATAGCAATTAATAGCGCTAACTATCGATACTATACTACTGCTGATTATCTACACTATAATCGCGTCCAAAACTGCCAATAGCATCACAGAAGTATGCTCATGGGCAACCAAGGTAAAAATGGCGCTCGCACTATAACAACATCGATATACGATTTTCGAGAAAATCCAAACGTGCAGGCATTCTTAGCATTTTGTAAATACGCAAAGAAGAGGACAATAATAGCTGCCTGAAACCGCCGCCTAATCATACTTCTTCATGGGCGATCGATCACAATATAACGCACACTTAATAGTTTTTTATTCTTAATACGGATAGAGTACAATGCCAAGCTAAATTTTGAGCTGATCTAATGCATTACTTGACAGATTAAAAAATCTGTAGATAACTTTATCTCCAATTATTTGTTGGCGCATTGTGCACAACCTTAAGCCCATACATTAGCAGCTTAAAAACAATTGGTTCGAACACAAGGAATAGTCAGTTAACACTAGGGTAGGAGCAGATGATAGATGATAGAAGTTAAACACCTATCGAAGCAATTCGGTACTTTTAAAGCGGTGGATGATATTTCATTTTCCGTAGATAAGGGTGAAGTCCTGGGGTTTCTTGGCCCCAACGGTGCTGGCAAATCCACTACAATGAAAATGATTACAGGTTTTCTTGCGCCAACTTCAGGCGACATTTCAGTATGTTCCAACAACGTTTTGACTGACCCCATCCAAACAAAAAAATCGCTGGGCTATTTACCTGAAGGCGCCCCCTCTTATCCCGACATGACACCACTGAGTTTTTTGCGGTTTATTGCAGAAATTCGTGGCTTTAAGGGAGCCGAAATTAGCAAACGCGTCGACCAAGCAGCTGGCCGGGTAAATCTACACAACGTCATGAACCGACCCATTGAAACATTATCCAAAGGGTTCAAGCGGCGCGTGGGCTTTGCGCAAGCAATATTGCACGACCCCGACGTGCTCATTATGGACGAACCAACGGATGGACTGGACCCAAACCAGAAACACGAAGTACGTTTGTTGATAGAAGAAATGGCCGAAAACAAAGCCATCGTGATATCAACACACATACTCGAGGAAGTTCAGGCTATATGTAGTCGCGCCATCATCATTGCCCGTGGCAAACTTTTATTTGATGGCACCCCCTCTGAACTGATTGGCCGCTCAAAGTATCACAATGCGATTACCCTAAAAATAAAAACTGATTTGTCCCCTGATTCACACAACATGCTGGTAGAGCCGCTTAAGAAACTGCCCTCAGTTGATTCGGTAGACAATTTAACCACTGAACCGGGCACATCAAGTTGTATCGTATTCCCTAAAAAAGGTACATCGATCTCAAAAGAAGTACATGACTGTGCGAAATCAAATGACTGGGAAATTGTTGAACTCCACGTTGAATCCGGGCACCTGGATGACGTGTTTCGAGACATTACTATTAATTCAGATTTTTCTGCAAAAGGCGCGCTAACGTGAATAATATATTTATCATATCAAAGCGCGAGTTTACTAGTTACTTTGCGACACCTGTTGCCTATGTATTTATAGTCATTTTTCTGGTAATGACGGGCGTATTTGCATTTTATTTAGGTAATTTTTTTGAACGCGGCCAGGCTGACCTGTATCCTTTTTTTCTTTATCACCCCTGGTTATATTTATTTTTAATCCCCGCCTTATCGATGAGGCTATGGTCGGAGGAACGCAAAAGCGGCACGATTGAGCTACTCGTCACCCTGCCCATTTCCATTACAGAAGCGGTATTAGGCAAATTTTTGGCAGCCTGGGCGTTTACAGCCATTGCATTAGCGCTCACTTTCCCTATTTGGATAACGGTGAATTACCTCGGCACTCCTGACAATGCCGTCATTTTTGCGAGTTATCTCGGTAGCATTCTCATGGCAGGGGCTTTTCTGGCCATAGGCTCTTGTATCTCGGCGATAACCCGCAACCAGGTTATTGCATTCGTCATTTCGGTGGTGCTGTGTTTTGGCTTTATTCTGAGTGGCTTTCCGCTTGTGTTGGATTTTTTCAGTAGTTGGGCACCACTTACAATAGTCAATGCCATTAGCGACATGAGCTTCTTAACGCATTTTGGTGCGATCGCCAGGGGCGTAATAGACTTGAGAGATTTAATATTCTTTGCATCGTTTATTGGATGTTGGCTTTTTGCAAACGTCATTATTGTCGAACTGAAAAAGGCTGACTGAGGTTAATTCCATTGAATAAAAATTACATTTCATCGACCGGCCTTGTATTGGCTCTCGCGTTATTACTTGCGATAAATGTCTTGTCAAATATTATGTTTAAATCCGCACGAATAGATTTGACTGAAAATAAATTATACACATTGTCCAGCGGCTCAGAAAACATACTCAAGAGTTTGCAGGACACCATCACCGTTCATTTATATTTTTCTGAAAAAATAGCGACGAACGTACCTGGCTTAACGAACTACGCTAATCGGGTACGTGATTTACTCGAGGAATTCACAGCTGTCTCTAAAGGTAATGTGAAATTGATTGTCACTGACCCAGAACCTTTTTCGGATGAAGAAGACCAGGCGATACAATATGGGCTACAAGGTGTTCCGGTCGATACCGCTGGCAGCCCGCTCTATTTTGGCCTGGTGGGTATAAGCGCCACTGACGATGAAAAAGTGATACCCTTTCTACAACCCGATAAGGAAGAATCACTTGAATTTGATATCATAAAACTTATTTATGATTTATCAGACCCAACAAAGAAGACAGTCGGCATTATGAGCACATTACCTATTGAAGGGAATGCCGGATCACAATCCATGATGCCAAATACCCAAAGCCGCGAATGGATGATTGTGACAACATTAAAAAAATCCTTTAATGTTAAAAGCATCGATACAAACACAGATAAAATTCCAGCAGACGTCGATATTCTAATGCTTGTCCACCCAAAAAACATGAGTGACACAAGCCTGTTCGCAATCGATCAATTCGTATTAAACGGTGGAAGAGCAATCATATTCGTTGATCCAAACGCAGAAATGGATCTTGCACAACACGACGCTCAGGATCCGATGGCGGCGGCAACCGCAATCCGCTATTCCAACCTCAGAACCTTATTTGATAACTGGGGCATCGAACTTGCTGAAGGACAAGTCGTGGGTGACATCAATACACCAACACGCGTGACCGTCAGCATGGGGCGGAGCCCTCGATCCATCGACTATGTAGCATGGCTTAGTCTAAAACAAGCCAATTTTAATAAAAGTGACTTCGTAACAGCAAACCTTAACGAAATAAATATGGCGACCGCAGGACAATTAAAAATAAAACAAAATACGGAATTTGAGATAACACCGTTAATAGAAACTACCACCGGCGCAACGCTGTTTCCACAATCAAATTTTCAATTTTCGCCCAGCCCGGCCGCATTATTAAAGCAGTATAAAAAGGGTGGCGAAAAATTGATGCTTGCTGCACGCATAAGTGGAAAA
>CAZWBV010000217.1:0-4981 GCA_964632225.1 uncultured Gammaproteobacteria bacterium
GATAAACGCAGTTGATAGGCAGAAAGCCGCTCATTGGACAGGGCATGTTTGAGTTTGCTGGAAAAATGGGCTTGCATCGGCGCTTCTGGGTGACTATTATGTAATTACAGTCCCCGGGCAATTCCTCTCCTGACGTAAGTCAGTGATGAATCCGGGGTTTTTTATTGCCTGTTTGTTCAACTCGCTTTTGATAAAAATGCGTCAATCGTTCTAAGCAACGCCTCTTGATCCCGTTTAGGTAGCTTATCGATTTGCTGTACCCGCCGATACAATCGCCGGTTTTTGATTGCCTCACTTGTTTTAGCCGCTTTACCCACGCCAAGGATCTCATCGGTTGAGCACCGTAGAATACCCGTCAGCTGAATAAGTAACTCCCCGTGCAGACGCAGGACATCGTTCTCGTAATCCGATACCACAGATTGTGTCACATCCAATAGCGCAGCCAGTTCCTTCTGAGTAATGCCTTTCTCATTGCGCAGTCGCGCCAGACGTTGTCCAACTGTCTCTGTTTTTGATTTAGGTGCTTTAGCCAAGGCGTAGGTTCCTACAAGAATATCAAACGCCCTGATTATACCCCGGTTTTTTGTTGCCCTTGACTTGACATCGGTTAACTCGGTTCTATAGTATCGGAATATCCGATATTACTGGAACAGCTTTTAGAACACAAAATATTTTTTAAAAAAGATGTTTTAGGGTCTTGACAGGTTTTTGAGAAAATCACTTAGTGGGGGCGCTATGGCCAGGTTTTCTGAAAAAGACATCATCCGAATTAAACAGGACATTGCCGTACAACGTCTGGCCGAAGCCAGCGGTATTAAGCTCACCCAACACGGCGCGGACTTGGTTGGCCTGTGTCCGTTCCACGATGATAAAGCCCCGTCGTTAGTGATCAGTCCAAAGAAAAATCTGTGGCATTGCCTGGGTGCGTGTCAGACGGGCGGCAGTGTCATCGACTGGGTGATGAAAATGGAAGGCGTGAGTTTTAGACACGCGGTGGAACTGTTACGCGAAAACAATCCTCCTTTAGCTGCGTCTTCTGAATTACCGCCCATCGTCAAACGCGCCACAGTGAAAAAGTTACCGACACCTTTATCGATGGAGGCCGAGGACCAGACCTTATTAAACCAGGTCGTCGATTATTACCACACAGCCTTAAAACAAAACACCGAGGCATTGGACTATCTGGCCAGCCGCGGCTTGACGTCATCTGAGATGATTGATCACTTCAAGTTAGGCGTAGCCAATCGCACCTTGGGGTATCGTCTACCTGAGAAAAACCGAAAAGAAGGGGCCGCGTTACGCGGCCGGTTACAGCGTTTAGGTTTGATGCGAGCATCAGGCCACGAACATTTTAACGGCTCGATTGTGATCCCGGTACGGGATAAACACGGTAACGTGTTAGAAATGTATGGCCGTAAACTGCGTAATAACTTACGCAAGGGCACGCCCTTGCATTTATATTTACCGGGACCGCACCAGGGTGTGTTTAATGTGTCGGCCTTGCAGACCCATCAAGAAATTATTGTATGTGAATCGCTTATTGATGCCTTAACGTTTTGGTGTGCCGGGTATCGCAATGTGACATGCAGTTATGGGATTGAAGGATTTACCAAAGATCATCTGGCCGCGTTTAAACAACACAACACGCAGCGCGTGTTGATTGCCTATGACCGGGATGCCGCCGGTGATCAGGCGGCGCAGGCCTTGGCCACACAATTAATGCAAGCCGGTATCGAGTGTTACCGTATCCAGTTCCCCAAGGGTATGGACGCCAATGACTACGCGCTGAACGTCGCCCCGGCCTCGAAGAGTTTAGGCCTGGTGATCCGCAAAGCGCTATGGCTAGGCAATGGAAAAGCCCCGTCATTACCGACAACCGGTATTGTGTTGCCTAATGACATGCCGGTTCCTGTTGTTAACACGGCAATACATACTGAAGCGACTAAAGAAAAAACAACACCCGAAAAACACGTAAATCAAGAAAAAGACACCCTTTCTTTAGCTGCTGATCTGGTTGAGCCTGACCCATTACCGGCGACGCCATTACCTGAATCATCTCGTACCGACATCGACGCCAACGTGACCGACCAGGAAGTCACGATTGCCTTGGGCAAGCGACGTTATCGTGTGCGGGGGTTGACGAAAAACCTCAGCTACGAGCAGCTAAAAGTAAATGTGCTGGTGTCCTGTGATGACTTGCTGCATGTGGATACCTTCGATCTGTATGCCGCCAAGCCAAGAGCCTCATTTATAAAACAAGCCGCCGTTGAACTGGGCGTGAATGAGGACGCGATTAAAAAAGAATTAGGCCAGGTGTTTATTAAAGCTCGAAGCCCTGCAAGAGCAACACATCAAACACACCCTGGCCCCGAAGGACACCACTGTTACGTTGGATGACGACGAAAAACAACAGGCCTTGGCCTTGCTCAAGGACCCCGATTTACTGCAACGCATCTTAACGGACTTTGATCGCTGTGGTGTGGTAGGTGAACAGACCAACAAACTGGTCGGTTACCTGGCCGCAGTATCCCGTCAGCTGGACAGCCCATTAGCAATCATCATCCAAAGTACTTCTGCCGCAGGAAAATCCGCATTAATGGACGCGGTACTGGCCTTTATCCCGGAAGAACACCGGGTGCAATACAGTGCGATGACCGGCCAAAGCTTGTTTTACATGGGTGAGCATGATTTAAAACACAAGATACTGGCGATCGCCGAAGAAGAAGGCGTGACCCAGGCCGCTTATGCGTTGAAGTTATTACAAAGCGAAGGTGAGTTGACCATTGCCAGCACCGGCAAAGACCCGGACACGGCTTAGCCTGACGGCTATGGGGCAGTCGGGTGCTGGTCGGACACAAGAAAAACCAGTTAAGACCTTGCGTCATAGTGTTTGTGATGAAGTAACCCCAGAGTGTGAAGAAAACGCATATATAGATAAAAAAATAAACGGGCATCGTACGTACCGCCACATCGTAATGAAACGTTTCTTCCTTTAGCTGCTAACGCCAAAGCTGGACACTGATCCATGCGCCGCAAACCGCCTGAGACGTACAAAGCTGGCAAGAGAAGGGCCGTTCCCTTCGCTTGATCATCATGGCATGACACCGTATCTACAGAGCTTCTTAGAATGGACATTAGTGAAGGGCTACAGCGAACGTACCGTGATAGTGCGTAAACAAAGTTTGCGGCGGTTTATCCTGTGGTGTGACCACCGTGACCTGGATAAACCGAATGAGATCACTAAACCGATTTTAGAACGCTACCAACGTCACTTGTTTTACTACCGTAAAGCCAACGGTGATCCGTTGAGCTTCAGCAGTCAACACAATCACTTGATTGCGATCAAACGCTTTTTTAAATGGCTCACCAAAGAAAACCATATTTTGTATAACCCGGCCTCGGAACTGGAATTACCGAAGCTGCCGACTCGTTTGCCTTGATATTTATTGACATCAGATGAAGTAGATCGCATCTTAAACCAGACCGACGTATACGGTGACACCGGTATCCGTGATCGTGCGATCCTGGAAACATTTTATTCCACCGGCATCCGCCGGATGGAGTTGGTTAATTTAAAATTAGTGGATATTGATTTACGCTATGGCTCGTTGATGGTGCGACAAGGTAAAGGCAACAAGGATCGACTCGTTCCCCTTGGAGAACGTGCCTGTGCCTGGATACAAAAATATTTAGATGAAGTCCGTCCCGGACTGGTGATGGGCAATGATGAAAGCTATCTTTTTTTAACTGATTACGGTGAAGCGTTTATAAAAGATCGCGCCGGTGATTTAGTCAGAAAATACATGGAGGCTGCTGGGATCGACAAGCCGGGTGCGTGTCATTTATTTAGACACACGATGGCTACGCAGATGTTGGACAGCGGTGCTGACGTTCGTTACATCCAGGCAATCCTTGGACACGCAAAACTGAGTACCACGGAAATTTATACTCATGTGTCGATCCAGAAATTAAAAGAGATCCACAAGGCGACCCACCCGGCACGGTTACACAAACAAACCGATCATGATGAACTGGATCAGGCGACCGACGCGGCGTTGCTGAGTTTATCGGACACGCAGCGGTAACCGGGCAGGACAGTGGACAAGCATCGGCGTTGGTGGTCACAGAAAGGCCTGTCACCTGGCTTGCAAAAAAGACTGCAAGCCAGCCGCCAGTCCTTACTGTGCCCGCCAGACTTAAAAGATTTATTGACCAACCCCCCGGCCCCCAAGCTTGGGGGTGTGCGTGAGGGCAAGTAACATAGTGCGAAATTATGCGCAGTCCAGCCCTTCGCCTACGCGGTGGCGGCACGTGTGTCGTCCGCGCAGTGGCTAAATAAAAAAAGGGTTGGTCAGTCCGCTTCACCCCGGCCAAGGGCTGGACTGCGCATAATTTTGCACTATGTGTAAATGCCCCCGCGCTAAGATCAAAGGCTGATTGTGGCCGGTAAAGCTGGCCACAACAAAGGCGCTTTTTATAAAAAGAAAAAGACCCTCGGCTTCGTTAAAGCTCGATGCCAACTGGAAGATCCGTTCCCGCTGTTTGTCCCTACACCTTAGCACGCTGCTCGGTTGGTCAAGGGTGAAATGCACGGCGCAAAAAGCCGCGCCGCCCTTGACCGCCCTGCGCTACGTGCACGGCTTAAGGGACAAACCGCGCTCACTCAGGCGCAGTGATTAACAAAGGAGAACAACATGAATCACAATGACATCACACAGGCGTTACCCGAAGAATTTATCCAACTGTGCAAAGATAATCACACCACCCCAGAGATCGTATTGCGCGGCTTCATCGCCGATGTGAGTCACATCATCAACTGGGCCAGAAATCCCCGTGAAGATGGTTACAGCAGCAATGGTAGTGATGAGCGCCGACTGGCCTGGGAATACTTTGAGAGGGTCGGGTATCCTTACCGGAGCGAGTAATCGCCGTGATACTCATTGAGCCTTCTCCCCAGCTTCACCCTAATTTGGGTAAACTG
>CAZWBV010000218.1:0-4975 GCA_964632225.1 uncultured Gammaproteobacteria bacterium
ATTGCACGATGTTTATTTTTCCACCAGTCCGGTTGGCTGGGGTGGCGGCGTTGTGATAGACGGCATTAGGGGACAGTTTACCTATAAAGGCGTAATAGAAATAAAACCAGACAAAGAAACGCCGGATGTCATTTATTATCAGTGCCGAAACCACAGTACAATGGGAGGTAAGATATTTGTTGTTGATAAGGGCACGGCTGAAGCGAAAATTAATAAATTAATTGCGAGTGTTAAAGCCTCTGTCGTAAGTGCAGGTCCGTCGGTAAAAGCAAAGGTTTCTATCGCAAAGGTTAAGCAAAAAATGACGTTTGCTGACATGATGCTCATGTCTAAAGGTACCAAGCGCGTTGACGCAAGCAGCAATAAAGAAGCAAAAGACATGCTGAACTTAGCCAGGGGAAAAATGACTGAAGCACGCAAGCTACTTTCTTCCGGTGACAATGAAAAAGCGTTGAATTTGGCAGATAATGTATTGCGCTTGATTGGTGTGTCGTCCAGGCTGGTGCCCAGTGAGGAGGTCTTAGAGGAAAGAAGTACCCGATACGCGGAATTGCTCGATTCTGTAAAAAACTTTGAGCAATCTCATCAGATCAGCATGGCGCAAACAGTCAAAACACGTGGCAAACAGGCCGCAGTTGATTACGATAAAAAAGAGGTCACATCTCTGTTACAAGAAGCGAAAACATTTGCCGATAAACGCGAATACTTAATGGCAATACCGTTGTTAGAAAAAGCAGAAAATATTGTGACTAGCGCGATTAATGTTATGCTTGATTCACAAACAATTGTATATGACCTGAAATTTGAAACGGCGGAAGATGAATATAATTATGAATTAAAGCGATTTACCGGTTATGAAGAATTGGTCCCTATTGCCATAGCCAGGAAAAAACCGGCGGCAGGTGCAGTGAAACTCATGGACGGGTTTGTTGCGAAAGGTAGAAACCAGCGGGATGATGCCGTTAAAAAAGCAAAACAAGGTGATTTCCCAACGGCCATTGCAATGATGTTGTCGGCTACAACCCAGGTCCGGCGTGCATTGCGGATAGCAGGTGTGAGCCAGTAACTGCGGGGGCAGGGATAAAAAGTCTATTTGCAGCACTGTTTGTTAGCAGCAGTGCAGAACTGCATGTTGTTGAAGTAGAGTTGGTCTGTTCTGTTAACATAAGTTGATTGGCGCTAATAATTAGAAAAAGATATATATGAAGGTATAGTAAGGTATAGTTGAGGTATATAGAGGTTTTTATACAATATGATGGGCGTACCAAGTCAAACTAAAGGCCAAACTAAGGGCGTGAGATAAGGGAATGGTTGTGTATAGGCATATATCAATATTATTTTTTATAGCTGTGTGCTTGTTCACATTTGGCCAGGCTATTGGTGAAGAAGGCACTGGTCATTTTCAGTTACATGGGGATGTCATTTCGATCGCTGAAGATGGTGTGCATGATCCAACAAATGATGCGGTTAAGATTTTGCAGCCGCCCGCTGAAGCGATGGCCAATTTTCCGCGCGATAAACGTGGTGTCATCAATTGGGTAGAAACCTTGGACAAGGGCCTGATTTCTCCGCGTACCGGTATCACAGGTACTGAGAAAATGCATTCAGTGGATTTTGATGTTATTTTCCGAAATACTGCGTCTATGCCTTATGTTCGGTTTCCGCATTTACCACATACGAAGTGGCTCACATGCAAAAACTGCCATCCTGGCATATTTTTACCACAACGAGGCGGTAATTTTGTCACGATGGCCGCGATAATTGAAGGCGAGTATTGTGGCGTGTGCCATGGCAAAGTCGCCTTTCCTCCATTGGAGTGTAATCGATGTCACAGTGTTCCACGCGAAAGCGTAGGTCTTCGTTAAGGTTTTTGCTAACCAGGTCTTTGTTACGCAGATTTGAGTTAATTGGGTGTCTGTTTACACCTATGTTGACATCGTTGATGACTTTTATAGCCGGGGTATTTTTTCTGTCCATAGGGATTACTGGCTGTACGCTAGCGGAGTTAAAAGAAGCAGTCACAGATGGTGAGCAGTCATTAGAGGGATCTGCAGCGACGCCAAATCTTCGCTTTAAACGCAGTGATGAGCCGGAAGTATTGCGACCATCCTATATCATACGCGGTGGTAAATTAAAACTGGGTAATGGGGCAATTGGTGAATTTGCCCGCATGATTGTTGGCGGTGATGGTCAGCAAATTAAATTTATAAAACCCGTTGCGGTTGGCGGTTACGGTGATTTTCTTTACGTCGTCGATAGCGGTGACGGTGAGCCCGCGATTTATCGATACAATCTCGCTGACCAAACAATTACGGTTCTTGGTGTCGCCGGCCAACAACTTAAGGGTGAATCGACGAATATTTACGTCGAACCTGATTTGAGTTTTTATATAACGGACCCGGTTGGCAAGCGAGTTTTATATTTTGATGAACAGGGCAATTTAATTCGCCAGTACAGTGATCTGGTAAATTTGTCTCGACCAATCGACGTAATGGTTGATGATTTAACGGGTAACGTGTATGTCGCCGATGGTAGTTTTAGTCATGTAGTGATATTCAGCAAACTGGGTGTGCCATTAAGTGCGGTTGGCTCGCGCGGAACGGGGCCAGGAAAATTTCGTGCAATTACTGCAATAACAAAAGGAAAAAATAACAGTATTTTTATAACTGATCGACTGGAGTTGCCCGTGCAAGAATTGGGACTAGATCCTGGTACAGCCGGACGATTCAGATTTAGCCTGGGTGAAGGTGATTTAATCTGGCCAACGGCGATTGCATTGGACAAGGAACAGCGTGTTTATGTTAGCGATAAATCCGATAACACCATCAGAGTTTATGACGACATCAGGCTCATTGCGACAGTAGGGGGTAGCGGTGCAGCACCCGGTCGTTTTCGATTGATTACAGATATGTGGATGTCGAAAGAGCAGAAATTGTATGTCGCTGATAGCTTAAATAAACGGGTGCAGGTTTTCGATGTGATTCCGCAAGATGGATTAAATTTGGATATTTTTAAAGTGCAGTGAAGCTGGTTTATTCTGTTAATATTTTGATATTGTAACTTTTACAGAAACGTTTTGTTTAGCTGCTTTGTATAAACTTTTTTTTCGTGTAAATTCTTTGTGAACACTCCGTGTGAAGACTCTTTGTGAAAACTCTCTATAAAAAACTCCCTATCAAGAGAGGTATGTTAAATAAACAAACCTTCTCGCTGCTTATTTTTCTTGTTTTTACGGTGTTACTCTCCAGTTGTGCGGATACACGAGGTGTATTGCGTTATCGAGTTGATGATAACGCCAAGGTATGGCCGCCTGATCCGGAAACGCCGCGCTATAAATACATAGGGCAATTGACCGGGGAAAATAATTTTTATAAAGAGACCGAACAAGACGGTCTCTTTATGCGATTTCTAAAATGGTTCGTTGGCCTAAATTCACGGCCTCAACAGAAAGTTGTTTTACAACGACCGCAAACTGGCTTTGTCGATGAAAAGCGCAAACGTATTTATGTGACAGACATTAGCCGACAGGCGGTATTTGTTTTCGATGACGAATTGGGGGAGTTGGTTATCTGGGAAAAGGCCGACCCGCTGGATGGCAGTAATTTCCTTGCCCCCATCGGCATTGCGCCAGGCAATGCGGGCGAGGTTATCGTCGCAGATGCCGAACTCGGTGTCATCGTTAGGTTAGATAGCAGCGGTAAACCGCTAGGGCAATTTGGCAGTGGCGTCCTTAAACGACCGACGGGCCTGGCTCGAGATGCACGATTTGGTCGTATCTATGTCTCAGATACCCGTGCCCATAATATAAAAATATTTGATGATTCCGGTGAACTGCTTGACGTCATCGGGCAGCGTGGCGTGCGCAACGGCGAGTTTAATTTCCCTACGTTTATTAGTTTTTTCAAGGGACACCTGTATGTGACTGATTCTATGAATGCGCGGGTACAGATTTTTGATCAGGATGGAGATTTTGTTAGTAAATTTGGCAAACGTAGTTTAAATGTAGGGGATTTCCTGCGCCCGAAGGGAATTACCGTGGATAATCAAGGCCATATTTATGTTGTAGAATCTTACTACGATTATTTGCTAGTATATAATAACTCAGGAGAATTTTTGCTTCCTGTGGGTGGGACCGGACAGGGTGTTGGCCAATTTTATCTGCCGGCAGGCGTGTGGTCTGATTCCCTGAACCGTATTTATGTGGCGGATATGTTCAATGGACGTATCGTGATTTTACAATATTTGGATAACCCGGCTTGAGTCGGCGGTTATCCGTTGGTTTGCAGTGCCTAGTTTCTAAGACCTTAAGTTTTTTCGACTTTTTGACGTTATAGTGTCTTAGACTATTAGTTCTTAAGAGATAAGTGGTTTCAAATGATGGAATGACGGGTTTCTATAAGCAGTGTGCATCTGCTGGCATGACGGACCTGGGTCTTTCTATAAAAAATATAAAAAATATAAAAAATATCATAATAATATCAGCTTAAATAATAATAGTAAAAATAGTAAGCGCGCATGGGGTGGTTCGTGAGACGAGTAGTTGGTAGTTGCTTGTTGCTAAATTTTAACACGAAAAAATAGTCAGAGAGTGTACGGGGGCGCAATGAGGGTGTGGAAGATTTTCTATCGGTTTTTAAATAACGGTACCAGGTTAAGTATTTGTTTCAATAAATATTTCTTGATTTCGCTTGCTGCGATTTTATTCTATTTTGCGACTACGACTATTAGTCTCTTACCGATTTTTTCAAATGATGTACACGCAGCGCGAATCTCCGATATCTCCAATACCAAACATAATTTTTCTGCGGCGATCGTTCCGGGATTACCCGGCGGCATAAATCGGGTTGTCTCTGCGGTAACAGAAAATCAGATTTGTGTTTTTTGCCATGCACCGCACGGGGGCGCGAGAACGGAGGGTCCATTGTGGAACCGCGAATTGTCCGGTGCGCAGTATTCTACGTATAGTTCCGGATCG
>CAZWBV010000219.1:0-4936 GCA_964632225.1 uncultured Gammaproteobacteria bacterium
AACTCCCGGCGACCTGGGTGCCGGTGGCGTCGAGCGCAGTGAATCACAATGACGTGCTGGGTGTGTGTTCGAGTTGCCATGACGGTGTGATTGCTACTGGCAAATCAGTGGATCATATCGTTACAACAGCGCAGTGCGACGTGTGCCACAGCACTGGGCAATGGACACCAGCAACGGTGGATCATGCCGCATTCAACGGTAATTGTATTAGCTGTCACGACGGTATCACTGCCAGTGGAAAGTCGGCAGCGCATATCGCTAGCAGTGATGTCTGTGATGCCTGTCATCAAAAACTTCCGGCGACCTGGGTGCCGGTGGCGTCGAGCGCGGTGAATCACAATGACGTACTGGGCGTGTGTTCGAGTTGCCATGACGGCACGATTGCCATTGGCAAGTCGGTGGATCATATCGTGACAACAGAACAATGTGATGTGTGTCACAGCACCGGGCAATGGACGCCGGCCGGGGTGGATCATGCTGCGTTCAGTGGAAATTGTCTCACCTGTCACGACGGCGTCATCGCCAGTGGAAAGTCGGCAACGCATATCACCAGCAGTAATGTCTGTGATGCCTGTCATCAAAAACTCCCGGCGACCTGGGTGCCGGTGGCGTCGAGCGCAGTGAATCACAATGACGTGCTGGGTGTGTGTTCGAGTTGCCATGACGGTGTGATTGCTACTGGCAAATCAGTGGATCATATCGTTACAACAGCGCAGTGCGACGTGTGCCACAGCACTGGGCAATGGACACCAGCAACGGTGGATCATGCCGCATTCAACGGTAATTGTATTAGCTGTCACGACGGTATCACTGCCAGTGGAAAGTCGGCAGCGCATATCGCTAGCAGTGATGTCTGTGATGCCTGTCATCAAAAACTTCCGGCGACCTGGGTGCCGGTGGCATCGAGTGCGGTGGATCACAACGAAGTGACGGGTGTTTGTTCAAGCTGTCACAATGGGGTGGCCGCGATTGGTAAATCAGCAACACATATTCCGACAACGCAGGAATGTGATGTTTGCCATACAATAAATGCATGGACACCCGCCACTGACGTTGATCACAGTACTTTTGTTGATAATTGTATTAGTTGCCACGATGGCGTGATAGCCAGCGGGAAATCAGCAACGCATATTCTAACGAGCAATATTTGTGATGCCTGTCATCAACCAGGTCCGACCCCGTGGGTGCCAGTGGCACCGAATGCGGTTGATCACAACGAAGTGAGGGGTGTCTGTTCAAGTTGCCATAATGGGATTAATGCAATTGGTAAATCAGCAACGCATATCCAGACAGCACTGGAGTGTGATAGTTGCCACAGTACCATTGCATGGGTTCCCACGACGATAATTGATCACAGTGCTTTTGTGGGTAATTGTCTTAGTTGCCATGATGGCGTGAGTGGCAGTGGCAAGTCGGCGACCCATATCGCCAGTAGCAATAACTGTGATGCCTGTCATCGGGTTTTTCCTGCAACCTGGATACCCGTGGCGTCGAGCGCAATAGACCATAGCGAAGTAATTGGTGCGTGTTTTGATTGTCATAATGGCACCATCGCAATTGGCAAATCGACTACTCATTTGCCCACAACGAATGTATGCGCAGCTTGTCATAATACCGCAGCGTGGTCGCCTGCCGTTGTCATTGATCACGCCGAGGTTCTCGCTGGCCTGTGTGTCGATTGCCACAATGGTACGCTTGCCTCGGGTAAAACGGCCACGCACATATTGTCAACAAATGTGTGCGATGCGTGTCACCTCTCTGCACCGGCAGCGTGGGCGCCAGTCGCGCCGAGCGCGGTCGATCACAATGAAGTGAGAGGTGTGTGTTCAAGTTGCCATAATGGTGTTGTGGCACTAGGTAAATCAGCTAATCATATTCCTTCATCAGATGTGTGTGATGCCTGCCATAATACGCAAGCTTGGGATCCGGTAACAAAGGTGGACCATAATGAGTTGAATGGCGGCACATGTTCAAGTTGCCACAACGGTGTGATCGCTGGCGGAAAAGGAGGGGGGCATTTTCAATATACAGGTGGACAAGAGTGCGATGCTTGTCATGTAACCGTGAGCTGGGTGAATGTGAATTACGCTCATACGGGTTATTTTCCCGGAGAGCATTCTGTGTTCAGCAGTAGCCAATGTAGCAAATGCCATGCCAATAGCCAGGATGTGAAACAAGGCACTTATAACACTTACCCAACGACCTGTGCAGGCTGTCATGCTAATGAATTCTCCCCGGCTGATCATGGGGGTACGCCACTTGCGACAGCAGTAGATTGCACCAGCAGCAATTGTCACAAGACGTCACCAGAGCATCGAGTGTCAGATGCGAACTGGGATTAGAAGATGAACCCTTAACTTAGAGAAACGAAAACGCCAGGCTCGTCTTTATTAGACTAGTCTGGCGAGTTTGAATCGATGTATAGTGGGAGGGTGTTTATGTGGTTAGTGTTTACAGTTCAAAATTGGACGATTTGACGTAGATGTTGGATAAATAAATCAGTTGAAGCTACCGCTCCTGCTCGCGCGCCCGCCTACTTTATCTTCAGCACCTTAATCGCCCTCGGTCTCTGTTCCAGGCTTGGCTCTATCACCTACGTCCATGTAGGCGTCGTTACGATCCAACTGATTTATTTAGGATTAATGAATTACGTTTGAATTTTGTTTTTTACTTTTTTCATAGAGTAACGGTTTTTTCAGTTCTTTATTTTTTTTCTGTTCCTTATCTTTAGTCGTGCCGTCTATGCCATGAGCGCTACCCAGCGAGATAGTGGCTGCGTTACTTTCTTTGGATTCTTTTGTGAGCTTTGTAGTCTCATCGTTTGTGGTGTCATTTGCGATACTGTTTGCTGAGATATTTGAAGCGCTATTTTTATCAGCAGTTGCGCTGTCATTAGCAGCAATCTCAGTTTTATTTATTTCTTTATTATTAATTTCTTTATTATTAAGAGTATTCTCTGATTTTATGTTGGATGCATCCGTTTTAGATGTATCAGGTATATTGCTGATAGGGGGATTGACAGCACGTGTACTTGCTGTGCTCTTTGTAGTTGAATTAGTTGTAGTTGAATCAGCAGTAGTTGAATCAGCAGTAGTCGAATCAGTAGTAGCCGAATCAGGCGATTTGGTTTTAGTTTCGATAGGACTCGCTTTTGGGATACCCAGTTGATATTGGCTAGCAGGACTGTCGAGCAATGATTGGTGACACAATGTTTTTGCGCCATCGCTCATATGATCATAAATAGCGCGATAACTTTCAGTCATGTTATTTATCAGGTTCGATGTTGTAACAAAATGATCAGCTACGTTTTGCTTGTAGCCTGACATATTGTTTTCTGCGTCTTTCAGTTTGGCCTCCAGTTCTTGGAGCCTTTTTCTCTCGGATCCATTGAGAATAGAAAAATAGAACCCAGCACCAATACCAATAATTACGCCGACACTAAAATACGCTACCCAACTAATCATGTTTTATCCCCCGTCCCTTGTCTTATATTATGTTTATGAAAAATGGCTAATTATTAAATGTTAGTAAGAATCACTAAGATAAGAAACACTAATTGTTATTAAGTTTTAATAAAAAAGCAATTCGCATAACAATTCGCGCAAAATTCGCACATTGGCGTCAAGTTTACCAGAATTTCAGGGATTTTAAATGTACAGACAAAACACGAATTTAGTTATTAAATTCTCGACAGAATTGGTGAGGAGAAACCGTTAGTTGAGCCTTAAATTCATCAGTTGAAGCTTCCGCTTTTGCTCACACCTCATTAGACACCTGCTACGACCCAACTGACGAATTTAGGATTAATCTAATTTGTTCAAAAGTCGACTGTTTTTACCTAATTGTGATTTAAGAAAATCCATTTGATCGGCTAGAATTTTGCGATTGGTCAAAACCAGATATTCGGTCCAATTTGGCTCAAAAGGTACGGCAAGCAGCGGCATTCTTGCTTCTTCGGGTGTTCGTCCCCCTTTACGTGCGTTGCAGGCGCGGCAGGCAGTGACCAAATTCGTCCAGATATTTCGTCCCCCATGGTACAAAGGCACAACATGGTCACGTGTGAGCACGCGTGCTGGAAGTTGTGAGCCACAGTACAGACACAAATGACTGTCTCTGAGGAAAAGTTCACGATTAGAAAGAGGTGGTACCGCTTTGCGTGGCCCGATGCGTAAATTTGAGCCTCTTACTGCAATAATCGAGTTAACTGAAACTGAGGATTGTTTGCCGGTTAAGCGTGAAGTGCCACCAAAAAACTCAAATTCTGTCTTTCCCGCAGACCAGACGACTTTTTCATTGGCGTACAGGCAAACCGCATCCTGCCAGTGGGTCCAATCAATGGGCCTACCCGTTATATCCAGCCTTAAAATCATCGGTGCTGCTTTTTTCACAGAAAACACTCCAGTTTATAATTATTATCTCTAATATATTACTTCGTCCTGATACCCGGTTAACTTGAGTAAAAAGAGTGGCTTACAAAATTGACGTGTGCGTGTTGTTGCTTTATTGCCCTAGTTGTATTATTAGCACTAATATGCATATAATTCAACAGGTTATTAATATAAAATACCTGACCCAGCGCGTTATTATTCAAAATTGTAGTGCTTTTTCACAGCAACGTGAATTTCCCACGTACAGGTTAATCCCTTTGGGAAGCTCACCAGGTCACCCACGCCCATGGCGATTATTTCGCCATTTGCGCACGTCACCGTGACATCACCTTCCAGGAAATAATAGGTTTCTTTGCGGTCGTAAGTCCAAGGGAAGGTAGAAATTTCTTTCTCCCATATGGGCCAGTCATAGACACCCATCACGTCTAATTTTGCTGGCGCTGGATTGTGCTCTACTTGTATTTTCATCGGTTTTACTGGATATTTGGTATCTGTTAAGTAGGTTTAGGTAACGTAGAATAGGGCACTGATAACTTATTGGTTTGACC
>CAZWBV010000220.1:0-4856 GCA_964632225.1 uncultured Gammaproteobacteria bacterium
CTGACAATCCCTATAAAAACGACCCTTCCAAAGTGTCGCAACATCATGCTGCGCAAATGGCAGAAGCAGGCAATGATATCAAGGTGGGTTTCAATCCGAACTATATTGTTTCAATGGTTGTTGATGATGATGGTATCGTTTGGTGTGGTACCTGGGGTGGCGGATTGTCTCGCTTCGATGGCACAAACTGGAAAAATTATACTGTGAAAGACGGATTGCCGGGGAATCATATTTTCACACTTCGATTAGATGAGAAAGATCGACGCCTTTGGATTGGCACAAATAAAGGTTTGGCCAGACCGAATGCCGATGGTAACGGTTTTTCTGTCATGACAAAAATGGACGGCTTATTTGCAGATAATGTTTTTTCTCTAACTAAGGCGTCTGATGGCACGTTGTGGGTAGGTAGCTTTGGTGGTGTGGCGCGGATATCCAATTATAAACTCTAGATAATATTCTTCGCAAAGGCGCAAATGCCCTGCATGTATGTAGTCGCGAGTAACGGCATTGCAGGTGTGACCCCGAGTACGCAAAGTTTTAATATAATAAAAAAATTTCTTTCTTTGCGAACCTTTTTTTGCGAACTTTGTGCTTTTGTGAGTTACGAATTCTTCTATTTTCAAAAATTTTAATTCAATAATGCATAATCTAATAACACGCTTAACCGTTGCTTCTTTGTTGCCGGTGTTGTTTGCTTGCGGTGACAAGCAAACAGACAAACAACAAAACCCCGATTCTTCTGGTTCTGATATAAACTTTAACTCCAGCCTTGATTCCAACCTTGGTTCAAGTTCTGATGCAAGTGCAGCGACTGTATGGATTCAGGGTTGGCAAGAAACATCGTCGATGCCGACACCACGTGCAGGAGGTGCGGCGGTTATATATAACAACGTTATTTATTTAATAGGCGGTGTTGCAGGCCAGGAAATTTTTCGGGATTCGATTTATGCGCGCATAAATATCGATGGCTCCATTGGCAAATGGCAACAAGGTCCGAATCTTTTGGAAGAGCGTGTATTCATTGATGCGGTGGTACGCAATGATTTTATCTATGTCGTGGGTGGTGGCAATGGCCCGAATGGCGAACATTATTTGAATACCGTGGAACGCGCGCAAATTCTTGCGGACGGTAGTTTGGGGCCATGGGCACCAGAATCAAAGATGACGTTGCCGCGTCGTTGCAGCAAAGTGATGATTCTAAATGATGCTATCTATGCGTTTGGTGGTTTCGGCGGTGCTTTATTGGATAGTGTGGAATACAGTACGTTTAACGCCGATGGCAGTTTGAGTGCCTGGCAAGTGGATAACGAAAAATTAACTATGCCACGTTATGTCACGGGTGTGAAAAAGTGGCAAAACAAGGCCTATATTATTGGTGGTCACGATCAGACAAAGGGTGTCGGCATCACAGATGTCGAGTGGTCATTTGCCTCTTCTTCGAGTGGCATGCAGAAATGGCAAACCACTCACTCATTGCAAACTGGTCGTTATGGTCTATCAACTGCTGCGCATGGTGATTATGTGTATGCGTTAGGTGGATTGACAGGGGCTGAATACCTGGACAGTATCGAAAAAAGCAAGGGCGCAGACAGCGGCGCGTTAGGTGAGTGGCGTAATACCACGGCGATGATACGGCCTAGAGCGACATTTAATTCATTGGTTTATAAAGACTGGATCTATGTGTTGGGCGGCACGAATCGAGAGGGATATTTAAACAGCGTCGTGTATGCCACGTTTAACAAAGAAGGGGATATCGGTTTTTGGGGTAGCAAACAGCAAGCGCAAACCTATAAAATAAAGCTGCAAGAGCGTAAAAATAAAAAATTAGTTTTACCCAATGAAGGGACCGTTAGAAAAGTGATTGATGCGACCGCCTACAGTTATGTACAAGTTCTGGACTCAAAAAGTGGTTTGATCTGGATAGCCGGCCCAAAAACAAAATTAAATACGGGTACGAAAATTCAGTATAGTACCGGCGTGTTTATGTCGAATTTTTTCAGTAAAGAATTGCAACGCAATTTTCCAGCAGTGCTTTTTGTCGGTACGATTCAAATCGCAGATTGAACTGATATTCTTTTCGGCGTCCTCGCATGATCCAGCTGATTTTTATTTAGGGTAATAAATCAGCTTCTTCGATGTCTGTTCCGGGTGTATTACTATCCCAGCCATTTATGGTGGAGGGTATATATCCTCCACCTCTCTGGATTGAATATGCGTCACCAAAACTAAGATCGTAATAATGACAAAAAAACTATTACAAAAAAAACCCCGCAATGCGGGGGTTTTTTAATTAAACAATTTATTAAAAACTTATAACTTATTTATCGTGGCAAGTTAAGCAAAGTGCGCTTGCTCGTGCTCCCCCCTTGGGATTAACACTGACTCCCGGAACGATGCCGATCACGCCAGCTCCGGTGAGACTGCCAGCTGGGCTGAGGTTATTCACGCGGAGAAAACTTGGGTTAAAGCGTGAACCTTTGCCTGCTGAAGGAATACCGTGTGGATCATGGCATGATGCACATTCAACTTCTGGCCCGTCACCGGTATCATACATTCGTACTTCGTTAGTATTCGGGTAGCCATCGCCATTGGTGTCAAAGAATTCCATTATTCCATTTCCACTTTGATTGGTATATCTAGCAGTAGGTACCCAAAAGTCGACTCCGCCGCGCAATGATTCACCAAACAAATACGGAAACAATATCCCGATTGGGTGATCATCCCTCAGATCTTCTTGCAGACCGAACACAGTAAAGTCAGGTGCGGCAGCGTTACCAGCCTGAACTTCGGCTGAGCTATGGCAAGACATGCAACTTTCAGTCGTTTCATCACCGCGCCGCATTCGTTTATGCGCAGACGCACCGCCCTGAGGTCCATTCATACCATACTCTCCTGCCCATCGATCAAGAAAAACAGGATCCCAAACCGTTTCTGCCGCTTTGTTGTAGCGGCCGGAACCCGGCATATTAATAATAGAATCAGTCGAGATCGTACCATCGTGGCATGATAGACAGGTTAACGAATTCGGACCGGGCTGTGTTATAGGTTGGTTCACCATTCTGACTTTATCAAATACCTGGTATTCATTGGTATTTATTGTACGATTCCATATTGGCGCTGCAATCTGCGCATTGGCACCGTGAGGTGTATGACAGTAAACACAAACTTCGGTGTAATCGTTCACCGCGATTGCGTTCATCACTGACAAGTTGGCTTTGTCATACAGAAAAGAGAAATTGTGTCGAGTATTGAAAATAGAGCCTTGGGCGGTGGCGCGCGATTCCGGGTCCCACCCTTCGCCACCTGACGGTGCGGCAATCGCCCCACCTGCAGATAAAACTGTTGTAAGCGCAACTACGCATATTATAAGCCTTTTGTTCACATTACCCCCTTCGTTCTAAGCTAAAAACGGTGACTCTTTTGACGAACTGGCTTTATAAATGGATCTAACGTATTTACAAACAACAACAAAATAGTTACCAAATAGCACTTAACTTAACACTTAACTTATTTATAACTTAAGTTTTGTATTAGTACCTATTTTGTTTAGTAAAATTAAATATGCTAAATAACGGCATACGTCGGCTTCCTAGCCATGCAAATGAGATTTATGTTATTTAAGTTTCTTAGATGTTTATGCGGTTATCGATTACTGGCCTACTTCCAGTCCACTCCAGTTTAGTTGTACCCTATATACCTTACCCTGATACCACTAAAAAAATGGTCTAGTAGCCTTGTAAGCCAGCAAATTAATTCTATCTAACCCCACATAAATAGCTTCCAACAAGTTACCCAATAAACCAGTCTGTGTCAAATTTTAAGTGACTAAAATGATAAGTAGGTGGTTGTTTTTAATGTTGTTTTTGAGTAGTTATTAGGCAGCGGAAGCGTGTCAGCGAAGTTGTGGGCGTTGTGATTGTAAATGATTGCAATAGTGGACTTTGAATACAAAGACATTATTTCTTCTTTCGTATACTGGATAACCAGCCCTCATTTTTTTTGAGACTGTACGGCCGATAGACATCGACTTTTCTGAAGAATTGATCGACCATGTAAATCCGGCCGTCTTCATCAACGGTCACCCCTGCGGGTAACATATATTCACCGGGCTGCCCACTGTCGCCCCGGTTGCCTACCCACATAAGAAATTCGCCGCTTGGATTAAAAATCTGTGTGTTACCAAATGCAGTATCGATGACGTAAATATTCCCCTTTGGACCCGTTCCTATCCCTTTAGGCCGGGAAAACTGGCCGCCACGTCGACCTATTGCGCCAATACTTCTGAGGTATTCGCCATCAGGCGAAAATGCCTGTACGCGGAAATTGCCGCCATCGACGACATAAACGGTACCATCGGGTGCGACTGATGCCTGCAATGGTAAATTAAAATCCCCCGGCCCGGTACCGCGACTGCCCACGGATTTAATAAAGGTGCCGGTTTGCGCATCCCATATTGTCATTCGATGATTGTCGCGATTATCCACGCCGCCTGTATCAATGACATATAGTCGGTTGCCATCCGGGCTCACTGCAACGCCAGAAGGCTTTCGCAGGTATTCACTGCCACCAATGGCGCGCAAAAAATCACCGTCTTTGCTATACACCATGACGCGTCTTGCGGTTGTGTCTGCAACATATATTTCACCTTGTTTGGAGACGGAAATACCGATGGGTTTACTGATTTTACCCGCGCCGTTTACGCCTATCTCTTTAAACGCCTTACCCGGAACGTCAAACATTAATATTGCGCGACTTACCGTGTCAGTGACATAAACACGCCCCTGGTACACCGCAACACCATAGGGTTTTGTTATTCCTCGCCCTCCACGCTTTGCACCCGTGACTGCTTGTTTAAA
>CAZWBV010000221.1:0-4778 GCA_964632225.1 uncultured Gammaproteobacteria bacterium
CCAGATCACAAGCAGGCGAAAGATTATGAAAAAATAGTAGACGAACTGTTAAATCATGGTTTTCAAGTAATAAGTGAGCATCGCGAGCCTGTCGTGATTGAGTCGTATGCGATAGAGGTTGCGAAACAAGTAAGGGAGTTATTAAGCAAGGGCGTACCTGCAAAAAATATTACAGTAAGCGGTTATGCCATGGGGTCGCTCATTACCCAGACGGTGTCCGGTATATTACAAAACCCGAAAATAAATTATGTACTTATTTCGGGTTGTACAGACTTATATCAAGTCGATCATTCAAAAATACAAGGCAGGATTTTATCGATTTTCGATAAAGAAGATACTCGATTTTTTAGTTGTTCAAAAAAAATAAATGCGAAAAAATCTGGTGTTATATTTAAAGAAATATCCTATGTTTCCGGGCGTGGTCATAGAGTGTTTCGGTTATCAAAAAAGAAATATCTTGAACTGTGGATTGATCCTTTGATTGCCTGGGTAAAATGACTCTCAGTCTCTGCCATGTTTACGTTCTAACTTGGGCTTGAATTTGGAGTGGTTTTTTTACGTCCTTAGTCGCCCTCGGTCTCTGTTCCAGACTCGACTCTACCACCTACGTTTATGTAGGCGTCGTTGCGATCCAACTGATTTATTTAGGATAAATGAACCTGAACGCTGCGCCCTATCTGGGTTATTTATAGAACGCCGCAATGTCAAGGTAATAATTAACAATTTTTTACAATAGTTTTTCACTTATTATTGGCGAGATAGTTTATAGCAGGCGCTGTTGTAGTTATTCATACTGCTTTCTTGGACTTGCGGTTTTCCTTTATCTCGACGGATCGATTAATCACATTGACGAATAGATAAAAAAGTTAATTCTAATAATAAAAGGAGATGGAAATGAGTGCAGATAAATATCGTACTTTTGATGGTCGTGGTAATAATCTAAATCACCCCGACTGGGGGCAGGCTGGTACGCCCCTTCAGCGGCTTGCGCCAACTGCTTATGCAGATGGTATTAACAGCTTGGCGAAGCGAGGTAAACATAACCCAAATCCGCGTGTTATCAGCAATGAGGTATTTAAGCAAACGGTGCCCATGTTCAATAGTAACGGGTTGAGTGATTTTGTTTGGGCGTGGGGGCAGTTTATTGACCATGAACTTGATCTTACTGGCTCGCAAGAAGGTGATGCGGCAAACATTGATGTGCCTCGCGGCGATCCGATTTTTGAGAATTCACAAATTCAAAGTGCCGAGTTTATTATTCCCTTTTCTCGTTCACTTTCAGTTCAGGGCACGGGTACAGGTACGGATAATCCACGTCAGCAGCCGAACGCGAGTTCGTCCTACATTGATGCCTCGATGGTATATGGGTCGAGTAAAGAGCGGGCCGATGCACTGCGTACCTTTGACGGTACCGGCAGGCTAAAAACCAGTGCTTCGGATGTGGGTGAATTGCTGCCGTACAATGTAGAGGAACTGGAGAATGAAGATAACAACGATCCCGTGAGGCAGCGTTTTTTTGTTGCGGGTGATGTACGTAGCAACGAACACGTTGTATTGACGAGTCTTCATACCTTGTTCGTGCGGGAACATAATCGGGTTTGCCTGGATCTGGTGACATGTGATCCTGGATTAGCCGGTGCTGATGAACTTATCTACCAACAGGCAAGAAAATACGTCGGTGGCATTATTCAATCAATTACGTTCAATGAGTTTTTACCTGTGCTGCTGGGTAATAACGGTATTGCTGCATACACGGGTTACAACGTGGAGGTGAACGCAGGTATTGCAAATGAATTCTCCACGGTTGCTTTCCGGTTGGGTCACAGCATGCTTTCATCTGAGGTAGTGTTGGGTGAGCGCTGTCGCGTAGTCAGATTGCGGGATATCTTTTTCAAGCCCTACTTTGTTCGGCTACACGGGATTGAACCCGTATTAGATGGGCTGAGTTTACAGCGTATGCAGGAAGTGGATGCGAAGGTTGTTGAAGACGTACGCAGCTTTTTGTTTGGGCCACCGAACCCCGCTTTGCAAATGCTTCAGGATTTAGTGGCTCGCAATATTCAGCGAGGCCGCGACCATGGGATAGCAGATTTTAATACCTGCCGCGAAACATTTGGGCTTGGGCGGTATAAGGATTTTTCAGATATTACCAGTGATAACGTTGTCGCCAATACATTGTGTGACCTGTATAAAGACATCGATTGTATCGATCCGTGGGTCGGCGCGCTTGCAGAAGACCGTGTGATTGAGTCCAATGTCGGGCCGCTTATTCTTGCAATTTTGACAGATCAGTTTGAACGTGTGAGAGATGGCGATCGCTTTTGGTACGAAAATGACGATGAATTAACGGTTGAACAAAAAATTGAAATCGAGAGTACACGATTGTCGGATATTATCCGGCGCAACACCGATGTTAGCGATATATCCGATAATGTGTTCGTCGTATTGGATTAGGGATATCACTTAACCCCTGACGGCGGGTAGATGCAAAAGATAAGTTTTTGGTTAATTTTGTCTGGCCGTCTTTCTTACAGTACCGTGTATTATAGTGTGTGAGAAAAATGGATGGGGTGAGGTGATTGATAACTTCTTACTAAATATTAATTAATTCTCAAAAATAAAAATAGGTGGCGATATGAATATATTAAATTTCTGTAAGCGCCCAGCCTGGATGCTGGTTTTAGTTGTATTAACTGTTTATGTCTCTTCTGCACACGCACATTTAAAATGGTTTGTTGATGAGTCGCAGCAGCCGCATATATTTGACAATTTGGTTTCCTATTCATTTGCTTGGATCGGTATTGGTATTGCACTGGTTTTGGCAGGCATTTTTATCGACAGAATTTTCCCGAAGGTATCAGCGTCATGGCGACCTAAGCTCATTGAGGAATATTCAACATCGATTTTGGGAATGCTAGTGGGGGCTTCACTGATTATTAGTGCCCTGGATGGTAATTTATTTTCAATGAACATTACTGGGGCCGGTGCATTGCATACCGCATTGTTGTTGTGCGAGGGGTTCATTGGTGTGAGTTTAGTCTTCGGGCTGGCGGTGAGACAAGCATCGATCTTGCTAATCGGGTTATGGCTGGTTGTTACGCAAGTTGCCGGTTTGGCCGTTACATTGGAGAATCTTTGGATTTTGGGGGCCGCGATATTCTTTTTGTTACGCGGCAGGCCAGTGTTGCGCTATTCCCGTGAAGATGTTTTTTCCTTATTGGACTTTGGCGTTAGTCAGGCACAAGCGTTAACCTTTCTTCGGGTTTTTATAGGCGCCAATTTAATATTTTTAGGGTTTAGTGAAAAAATTATGGTGCCTGAATTAGGTCTTGCATTTTTACAGGAAAATCAGTGGAATTTCATGCAAGAACTGGGGTTGTATTGGTTTACTGACGAACTGTTTGTGTTTTCAGCGGGTGCGGTGGAAATTATCTTAGGTGTTTTTCTTGTGGCAGGATGGGCGATAAGGTTGACGGCGGCTACTTTAGCGATCTTGTTTCTTACGCCGCCGTTTTTTATGGGGCCTGCAGAAATGATTGGTCACATTCCCCATCTCTCTATCGTTGCCATGCTATTATTGTTTGGCCGCGGGTACACGTTTAGAGTTGCGCTTACTGCACTGGTGAGTATGCTAAAACGCATCAACACATCGCAGCAAACGTCACTTGCTGATGCCTTGCAGAATCACCGGATGACGAGCACGCTTCGCGGTGTCTTGCCATCACTTCCAGTGGCATCTTCAAATTATGATGTGAGAAATCGCTACAAGCGGACGGCTGGCATGGGGAAGCACTATGACCTTCACCACGGGGCAATCGTCTCAATGAAGCGACACGGCAGTATCTCGCGTCTGTCCAAGAACCGATACCTTCCACTAAAGGAAAATTTAATTCAACTGATGACGTAAGAATGACAGGTCAAATCCTAGTTTAACATATACATCAGTTTGTGGTCTGTCTTTACCGGGGTTTTATAACCCCGGTTTTTCATGGTAAATCGAAACTTTAACTTTCAAAATGCAGGATCCAGTTACGTTTTTGCGTTGCTTGGGCATCAATGTCTTCATTTTTCTCGCCCAGGATATTCCGATGCAGAAAATAGAATGCGGCAAATATGAGATTATCAACCTTATAGTTATGTAATTATTACCTAATAAGTTATAATTGTAATTGTGTTGATTATCATAGACATACAAGAGAAAATAAGAGAAAATCAATCAGGTAACCCAACAATTTCCTGTTTTGATACTCACGGGTGCGCGTCAAACAGGAAAAACGACGCTGCTTCAATCCGCGTTCCTTCGCCACAATTATATCTCGTTAGATTTACCGAGCCTCGCAGAACAGGCGGAGAATAACCCACAAGAATTTTTAGACTTGAACCGCACGCCGCTCATTATCGACGAAATCCAATATGCACCGGCTATATTTCGCCATATAAAGCAGGTGGTCGATGAAAATCGGCGACAAATGGGGCAGTTTTTACTCACTGGCTCGCAAAAGTTTTCACTGATGAAAGAAGTGTCGGATAGCCTGGTGGGAAGGTGTGTCTGGTTAGAATTGGAAACATGCTCTTATCAGGAAGTGGCACGGTATGCGGATATTGGAATGCAAAACCTGTTGCAGGTGTTAACACGTGGACTATACCCGGAGCTTTGGCGATTGCGTGGCATTGAGGCCAACGATTTTTATCGTAGTTATCTGGCAACCTATTTGGAGCGAGATGTCAGGCAGTTATTAAACAAGACAGACGTCGTTAAAGATGTGGGTGTGTCGGTT
>CAZWBV010000222.1:0-4763 GCA_964632225.1 uncultured Gammaproteobacteria bacterium
GACATGTGCGTCTCAGAAAAGGTACGCGACTGGATTAAGCAACTTGAATTGCCAGTACTCACCATGGCGCTAATTGATGAGACGGTTTTTACCAATCGAAATCACATCGTCCGGGAAGTTATCAATAAAATCGCACAACTTGAAGTGTTAATAGGAGAATCGGATCAGGCTGACTTGCCAATTATCACGCGTGCAATTAACTGGATCATTGAATTGGTAACAACAGAATTTAATGGTTCAATAGAGGTATTTTCCCGTGCCATCCACCAACTGGACATCCTGTTGAAATCACAAGATGAAACCTATAGCAAAAATATCACATCCGTTGTAAATCAGTACTCGGCCGAAGAAAAGAATATCGAGGAAAGCAATAAGGTAGAAGAAGTCCGCAACGAAATCAGAATTAATTGGGATGGCATCAACGATAACGAAGGTGATCTATGGATAAAAAAGGCCAAACGACTCAAAGACGGTGACTGGCTACTGTTTGATCCGGAGTCCAAAAACCCAACCAGACTGCGCATTGCCTGGTTTGCGCCAAACACATTGCGTTTCATATTGGTTAATCTAATTGGAGTGAAAGACCGAATCCTGCATGTAAACGAAATGGCAAAACTGTTGCACGATGGAAAAGTGTCTCTTATCTATAATGCAAGTGAACCTGCCATGGATCGCGCCCAGTATTCCATGTTACAGGATCTGCACGCAAAACTGCTTTATCAAAATACCCATGACCCGGTGACTGGCTTAATAAGCCGGCGTGAGTTTCAAAATAAAGTAGAACTGGCCGTCAATGACGCCAAACACAATAAAACACGGCATGCGATCTGCTTCATTGATCTGGATCAGTTCAACATTGTCAATAATGCCTGTGGCTATGAAGGCGGTGACAAATTACTCAAAGACGTCGCTGAATTATTTTCCGGTTGCATCGGCGACCAAGGTATCGTTTCACGCATCACGAGCGACGAATTTGCTGTCATTCTTAACGATTTAACGCTCGATGACGCCATCGACACAGTAGAAGAAATGCTTGACGCATTAAATGAATATCGCTTCATCTGGGATAAAAAACGGCTCTCGACAACCTGCAGTGTTGGACTGGTACCCATCAGCCTGAAAAACACGCAAGACTCAAGCACGCTCCTACAACAGGCCGAAGCCAGTTGCCGGGTTGCGAAAGACTGTGGCGGAAACAGGATCCAGGTATACAGTAAAAAACATGAAAAACTGTCCAAACGCACCACGTCCATGAAGTGGGCCGTTGAAATTGACCGTATAATTGACGAAGAAACCCTTTATCTCAGATGTCAGCGCATCATGCCGTTGAATCCGGCACAAGACAAGGACCATTACGAACTGTTGCTTGGTGTCTGGAATTCGAAAGGCGGCGACATCTCAACACCTGAGTTTATTGAAGCTGCCGAACACTATCGTCGCATGCCTGAAGTGGACAGATGGGTCATTAAAAACGCCTTTAGATGGATTGCTGAACACCATGCATCACTTGAACATATTGGTGTTTTCTCTATTAACTTATCCGGACTGTCACTGAATGACGATACATTCAAAAAATTCGTCATCGAAGAAATGCAGGTAACCCAGGTGCCCGCAAATAAAATCTGTTTTGAAGTGACTGAAACAGCCGGCGTCTCCAGTCTCTCAGATGCATCTGAATTTATCGTCACCCTTAAGGAAACCGGTTGCGCGTTTTCCCTTGATGATTTTGGTACTGGCATGTCATCTTATGCCTATCTGAAAAATATGCCTGTTGACTACCTTAAAATCGATGGCACCTTCATCAAAGACATGATCGACAATCCTTGCGATTTTGCCGTTGTCAAATCAATTTGTGAAATTGGCCAGTTTATGGGTAAAAAAGTCATCGCAGAATTTGTTGGAAACGATGAAATTCTGGAAATTTTGAAAAAAATAGGCGTCAATTACGGGCAGGGATATGGCATTGAAAGACCGCGCATGCTCAAAGACCTCAAATGATAAAAAAGTGTATTAGGCTCTTCACGAATTAGTCTTCACGGATGTCTTCACGGATTGCTCTTCACGATCAGTCTTCACGATTAGGTTTATCTGGGAATACGAATAATTTGCCCAATATTGAGATTATCGTTAATAAGATCATTAAATCTTCGTATATTATTCATCGTGACATTATACGAATGGGCAATATCAGAAAGTGTATCACCTCGCTTAATAACATAGTCGATGCTAACATAATCGACGCTGCCATCCTCAATACGGTTAGCGCGCTTCGCAAAAAATGTACCTGGCAGTGACTGGTCGGTAAAATAATTTTTTATGCCTTTCAAAATTGAACCGGCGACAGATTGCTGGTAACGCCAGTTTTTAAGCTTTCGCTCTTCTTTTTTGTTGCTGATAAATCCGGTTTCAACCAAAATAGACGGTATCCCCAGCGACTTTAACACGACAAAACGTGCACGCTCTACGCTGGGCTTGTGAACAGGACCTATCTTTTTCAATTCATTTAACACATTATTTCCCAAACTTAAGCTGGTTTCAATGGTGCCTGTTTGAGTTAAATCAAGTAACACGGACGTCAATAAACTATCATTCTTGTCAAAATCCACACCACCGATAATGTCAGTTGCATTTTCCTTTTTTGCTAAAATTCTTGCTGCCTCACTGCTGGCACCACGGGAGGAAAGTGCAAAAACCGAGGCACCCGACGCACTGGTTCTTTTAAATGAATCTGCATGTATCGACACAAACATGTCCGCTTTGTTTTTTCTTGCTATTTTTTTTCTTGAATTCAGACTAACAAAATAGTCGCTGTTACGTATCATGACTGCCCGCATCCCTCTTTCCTTGATGATCATTTTTTCCAACCTGCGCGCAATGGACAAAACAACATCTTTTTCATACGTGCCCAGTTGACCTAATGCACCCGGGTCTTCACCACCATGACCGGCATCAATGGCTATCACAACGTCACGTAGTCTGTTTAATTTACCCGATGAAGAGATCGATTTAGCGGTTAGGTTTGCCGCATTTTTCTTTTTCTTGAATAAATCCACTACCAAGCGGTGACCGTATTGACTATTGGGCGGCAATATAAAGCTTTTCGGCTGCACCTTCACATTCATGTCAAGTACCACGCGAAATTGTGTATTCTCCTTGGCCGAACTGCGAATACGCTTAATCAAACTCCCGGACAAATTCAGCTTGTCTAGCGGTTTACTCAGTTTGGTATTGTAAAAATCAATCACCACTCGTTCTGGATTGTGTAAGACGAATAATCGATGTTTTAGATTTCGGCTGGTATCGAACACCACTCGAATATTATCCGGTGCCGACCAAGTACGCAGACTTTTGATGTATCCGGTCTTGGGTGCCGCCGCATTGACGTTGAAAGATACTGTCAGGATTGCTGAACATAAAATAACGAAGGCAATTATGTCAGCACTGGTCTTGATATTGGGCCTGTTAAGAGTGAAATGTAAAATTGACGTCTTAATAAACATATCGAATTCACAGCAAACTTCGTGCCGAATGAGAAAGTAGGTTAACTTTATTTGGATACCCAGTGTTTGAAATACTGAGTTAAAATATACAGATACATCTATAATCTACCTATTAATTTAAGTATTACGTTCGATTTTAACATGTGACACTCGATTTTATAGGGAAAAATTACCCATCTTGTAATACAAAGCGCATTTTCGCTTAATTAATGAGCAAAATTGGGTCGAATTTATATCATGCCCTGGGTATAGCACAGTAGGTTAAAACTGCTCGTGCAATCTCACTGACCACATCGACAGATAATTGTCGCCTAGGAAGCTGTCTGAGAATGGCAAAAACAGCAAAATCGTGTCTTTAAAACTATTATTTATTAATAACTTAAAAATTGA
The DNA here is from genome assembly GCA_964632225.1 of uncultured Gammaproteobacteria bacterium. GTDB lineage: Bacteria > Pseudomonadota > Gammaproteobacteria > SG8-11 > SG8-11 > JAADIM01. The sequence goes on from CAZWBV010000222.1 coordinate 3,891, forward strand.
AATTTTCGGAAAACCGAGTTCTCAGACAAGCTCCTTGGATAAAGCGGGGGGGTATACCATTGTGATTTTCCGGCAAATTGAATGTGCATAGTGTTATTGTACTGGGCGTCATTTGTATAACAAAAAACTTAAAGGGAATCTCAATGGCTAAAGGAAGAAAGCTCACGTTTGCTGAAACAATCCTAGCGAGGACGATTTTTAAGGAATCGATTAACTATGATGCAGTAAAAATATATAACTCCCGTTATTGGGCGCAGTTCGGCAATTGGGTCATGACCCCAAATGGAAATATTTATGCACCTGGGACATATGAGGCTGACTATTCGGTGCCATCAGTACGTTATGGTAGACGATCATTGTTCATCCACGAATTAGTACACGTGTGGCAATACCAAAATGATGTGCTGAGTATCGCCATGGGTGCTTTAGCCGCCAATATCGCCAATTTTTTCCAATATGCTGATGCCTATCCGTATGACCTCGATACCAGTAGCGATTTATTAGATTATACGATGGAACGACAAGCCGCGATTATTGAGGATTATTTTCGAATCAAAGAAGGTCGCTCTCCTATACATAAACGTCGCAAGCCTGGTACACCTAGGTCTAAATCTGCCTATGAGGCGGTATTAAAGAAATTTCTCGCCAACCCGGAATATGCAAAAGGTCATATGCACCGATATGATGAAGAAACTGAAGAAAACTAAAATTGCTTTTCTGGCTGGTACGCTATTACTACTACTTGCATGCAGGGAGGTCAAACCAGTCGATGTGACATTTGTGAATGGTGTAATGACCGTAGATTTGACCACTATTCAAAAGGAATATTCTCAATATACTTTGACACTTAGAACATTTGAGGTCAGAAAGAGT
>CAZWBV010000223.1:0-4752 GCA_964632225.1 uncultured Gammaproteobacteria bacterium
CGAATTTTCCGGAGGTCAGCGCCAGCGTATTGCCATCGCACGTGTTATTGTACTTCGAGATCCAAATGGTCTTCAATCATACGCCAGCCAAATTGATTGAGATGTAACAAATCGCGCTTGTCTGCTTTGCAATAAAACAGTGCAATGCCCTCCGGTGCTAACATCCACTTGTGTGCATCAGCCATTACAAAATCAGCGCCGATATCTTGCACATCAAATTGCAAGGCCCCAATACTTTGAATTGCATCGACACAAAATAAAATATTATGTTCGTTGCAATATTGCCCTAGTTTCCTAAGATTCATTCGCAAGCCTGTTGCAAATTGCACAGAACTGATGGTTAGAAGCCGGGTTTTGTCATCTATGTTTGCAATGAGCGCATCTTCGGGGGACTTCTTTTCGCTTTGGTCTGTGATTGGGTTTGTGCTTGGTTCTGAGCTTAGTTCTGTGCTTAAGTTCGTACCTAAATTTGTTTCTCGAAAATCGACGCCTTTATTCTTAAGTGACTCCCACACAATTCTATTTGACGGAAATTCCTGGTCACTGCTAACGATGTTATCACCTGGTTGCCAGTCTAATCCATAAGCGACCATGGACAATGCTTCAGATGTATTTTTTAATAGCGCTATATCAGTAGAAGACGGCGCATTTATTAAATCGCGAAGTTGGTTTTTTGTTTTTTGTTCTGTTAATACCCAATTGGGGTAATGGGTAGCACCAAACTGGGTATTTTCTTCAGCAAATTTACTAATTGCCTGCGACGTGCGTACTGGCCAGGGTGCAACTGCTGCGTGATTAAGATAAATAATGTTTTTATCAATAGGAAATTCGTTTTCAATATTACTCATCAGGTAAGACTAATAACGTTTCTTGTGAAAGTAAAGCAAAAGAAAGGACTAAAAATAGAAAGAATGAAGGCCTTTTCTGTGCCGCACAAAAAGAAAAATCATTAACACGATGAAAAATGCAGGTGAGCCAGCACCGCCGCCACTAGAACCCTTTGCGGGAGCCGAATTATCAGATGGCAGATTATCCGGCGGTGATACTTTTGCGACAAAGGCATTTATACTGTCGTTGTTTGTATCGGTTGCATATTGGGTATACGAGGTCGTTGCGGGTAAATTTGACGACATGGAATCACCCACAATATAAGCGGTACCATCTTCAGACACCGCAATACCTGAGCCAGTTTCATTACCAGTACCCCCCAGATAAGAGGCATAGTGCAATGCATCTCCATCTGCACTCAGCGTTGCGACATACGCGTCGATGCCACCGGCATTGCTATTTTGAAACGCGGCGACGGTAGGAAAATCCATGGATGATGTCGTCCCGACGAGATAGGTTCTGTTTAGATCGTCTACCGCGACACCGTAAGAGAGGTCTGCACCGCTACCACCAAGATAGGTGGCATAGATCAATGCTTCGGGGCCAGTCACTGCAGCCGGATTAATTTTTGCTATAAAACTATCTGTATTGCCACGTAGGAACCCCTGGTAGGCATTTTTAACCGGGAAATCAATTGAATTAGTGTACCCAAACAGGTAAGCGTGACCGCTGGTGTCGACGGTGATGCTGTTAACAACATCTTCTTTTTCACCACCTAACAGGCTGCTAAAAATACGTGAATTCAAATTTGAAACGTTAGAATCCAGGTGGGGATCAATGACAGTAAGAAACCCTTGCAGATGATCGCCCTGGTAACCGATAATGGGCAAAATAGATTTTTCGCGAGGAAAGTCTATCGAGTTTGTTTCCCCAGCCATATAGCCGTAGCCCGTATTTAAATGAACCGCGACCGCGTGGGCTTTATCATCTCCACCACCGCCCAAATAGGTGGAATACACTAATTCATTTGCAAATATATCAATAACAGTAAAAAATGCATCATAATTTTTATTGGTGACACATGTGGTGCCCGTACCACATGTGTTATCTAATGCATTTGGTGTGACGGGTAAATCATTTGACCAGGTTTCGCCCGCGATATACACCTGATCATTATTTCCGATTGCCAGGCCCTGTGCTGCATCGTAACCACTTCCACCAAAATAAGTTGAATAATGCAGGTGGGTACCGCCGTTGCTTATTACTGCCAGGAAAGCATCTGCGTCGCCTTTATTTTGTGATCGTGATGGTGGAGCGTCTAACACGGGGAAATCTGTGGATGTCGTTTCCCCGACGACATAAATATCGCCGTTATCGTTGATCGCAATGTCACGACTTCTATCGACACCGCTGCCACCGAGATAAACTGAAAAAATAATGTTACTGCCGTCGGGTGTTAGTTTGGTGACGAACGATGAAATATTACTTCCTAATAACGCACCGCCTGGAAAATCAGAAGAAAAAGTGAAGCCAGTAATATAAATATAGCCGTTTGTGTCTACCGCGATTCTCGTCCCGTTATCCTGATCGCTGCCACCAATATAAATGGCATAATCGAGTATCGGATCGATTATGAGCGGCAGTTTTGGGTTATAATCGCCTATATTAAATCCAAGCGTATTGTCGTTCAGCAGAACGTAGCTGCCTTCTATAAATTGTTTACGTTTGCTATTTTGGTTAATCTGATAAATAACAGGTTTCTTTTGTAAAACATGACCGATCCGGGTTTGAATAAGTAAATCACCCTGGTTGTTAATCTCTAATTTACCCGTTTCTAATTCACTCGCTTCTGATTTACCAGAGCCAGTAAAATTCAATCGAATAATATCGGGGTTCACATTCGGTGCAACAATAAAATCATACTCTAATTGGCTTTGATTACCGTAGAACATCAGGTCAATGCCGGGGTATAAGTCCTTGTACTGTACTTTTTTATAGCGTGGTACATCCGTTTTCCATCTGGATGGGTCATTACCTATAAAATAGTGACTTTTCGAGCGGGAACCATCTACCCCACTTATTTTTGTCGATTTATTTGCGCCGACAAATTGCATATGCAGAACGCTCGTCTCAATGCCGTTGGATTTCAGGTTGTCATTCAAATTGCTATTGACGTTGTTATTGACATTGCTAAGTGTGACCACCGCTTCTGAGGGTGTTAAAAATAACGCATAATTATTACCACGGGAGACGTAAGTCGTCTTTGACTGTGAAAAAGTCGACGTTGAAATAGAGTCGTATAATTCAAACCCAATTGGTGAATTATTAAATTGCGCGGAGGGAAAGGGACTGTTCGTCGATGCAATTGCGGGTTGAATAGGCAATAGTTCAACGGGAGATAATTTTACAGGTGTTAGCGTTGTTGATGTATATGACGAGGTCTGCGCGAAAAAAATTTTGAATACAAAAATACTGATAAGCAGCAGAGGCAGGATAATATACAGCGATTTGTTTACGGTTCTATTAACATAATTAGAAGTGACCACTTTATGTCCCCCACCCTGAACGTTGGTTACCTTTTATTTATTTATTATTTATTCCTTCCCTTATTCTTTTTGTATTATTATGTATGGTTATAGTGAATAAATCTGATTTAGTTTTATTCTTTTTATATCAGCAAAGCACATAGTACTCCAATACACCAACACTTGCAATTCGGGCGATAATCTATCTTATTGATATCGATATGATTATGTTGCTACTGTTCTTTTAATCTGGGAATTAACATGGCCAGATTGCAGGGAAGGGTGCGATTATCCAATTGCGCCATGATGATGTGGTCCCACGCTGTTTTGCACGCATTTGAAGAACCCGGGAGACAGAAAATATATGTTCCATTCGCAACACCGGATAATGCACGAGACTGTAACGATGAGGTTTTAATTTCATCATAGGAGATGCTTCTAAATATTTCACCAAAACCACTAATTTCTTTATCCAACAGCGGTGTGATGGCTTCAGGCGTGCCGTCGCGTCCGGTAATTCCGGTGCCACCTGTGCTGATGACAACATCGACGCTGTTATTGGCAATCCACTGGGAAGTTTGCGCTCGAATTTTATAAATATCATCCGCTACGATTATTTTTTCAGCCAAAAGGTGGCCAGCGCTCGTTAATTTATCGACCAGAATGCGACCAGAGTGGTCATCTGCGTCGCTGCGGCTGTCTGAGACGGTCAGGACGCTGATATTTAGCGGAATAAATTTTTGTTTGGTGCTCATATACGACATCGTTAGTGGTTATAAATTTATCACATTATTTTTTCTATAAATTTTTGTGGGCTCAAACACGTCGGCTGGGGGTTCGATCACAGGTGCATCCGTATCATCATAGTGCAGGAATGTCTCCCTATTAGCTCTAAGTTGGCTGACTTCACCATTACGTGTTTTCATTGCGCCACCGATGTCTTCCATTGTTACTTTCGGCATGCCTCGGTTACGCCGGTTTTTTTTGCCGTAGTGGTTTTTATTCCACGTTATCCATACGCCAAGTAGTATCCACATCGCAAATATAATGAAGGTGAACCCGACGACACTTTGTGGGACACCACGACTTAATGGTTCCACGATTCTATCCATAAACAAATATGCGCCTGCTCCCCAAACAATCAAGCTCAATAGGGGTGTAATAAGATACGCCCACAAACTCCAGGATATAAACATGATGATGAGTTCAGCCAACTTTTTGGACTGCGGTACCAATTTCCAAAATAATAAGCGTTGCTCAGCGCGCTGCTTATTCACTTTTCGGATCTTAAGTGGTCTGTAGCGTATATTTCGGCCAGGGCTTTTCCAACTCGCATAGCGTGTCGCTTTGAATTTTAATAATCTTTTTGGTACGGCGACGACGGTTGTTGCCGCATTGA
>CAZWBV010000224.1:0-4743 GCA_964632225.1 uncultured Gammaproteobacteria bacterium
TATTGATTAAGCGAACATCAAAACCGTATTTCTTATCCAATAATTCGGCAATACGCTTCGAATCATTCACCGCAGTCTGCAACGTCGGAAACTGGGAATATTCGTTATTGCCAATCACGAGCGCGTAGTAACGGCCAAAGTTAATTGATCCTGCAATGCGGCCAAAACGTGAGGTATCTTTTTTATATGGCGCGACACTGTCTTTAGGAACAAGCATAAAAGAAAACTTCGCTTCTTGGCCAAGTTTATCTGTGGCATGAATCGCAACGTGCTTATTCTTGCCGTCCATCGATATAGCCGAGTGAAACTGGCCGGTACTATCAATGGAGAGCGGGCGCGTATTTAGTGTCGCAACCTTAAGACCTGCGGGTGCCAGCACTCTACCGCTAATCACACGCGCCTTACTGGCAGAGCGCACTCGCACAGTCGGCTCACCCCCTCGGGTAATCACAACAGACGGGTCAAACACCTCAATGGATGGACCTGATACGTACTGCGTCGTTAACGGTTTTTTTAATAAAGCACTCTGAACGTCGATATTTTTTTCTTTACTCTTTACTAGCGTTTTCTCGCGGGCGATCTGTAACTTTAATGTGTCATATGAGTTTTGCACTACCTTTAATTGTTTCTGTTGTGCATCAAAAACACGTTTTATCTCAGTTAAACGAGTTTTATCGGCGCTAGACGCCATCTCTTTTTGTAACTCATTTTTCTTTTTCTTAGCTTCTTGTAACAAACGCTCTTGATCTTTTAATTTTTTACCTGCGGATCGCAAAGATGTATTTAGCACCTTTACTTCACGTTCGCGTCGATTCACCTCTTCTCTTAATAGCGCGGTTTTCTCTTGTGTTAATGTTGCAGCTTTGATTTCGATCGCCGATGTATAATCGATATCATTGTCGTTTACACCAGACGCACTTCGATACCAATTAAGCGCCGTAACCATATCTTTTTCTATACCCAAACCCTTTTCATACAGATAACCAAGATTAATTTGCGCTCTGGAATAACCTTGTTCGGCTGCCTTGAGATACCAACTCCGAGCAACTTGATAATCCGGCTGAAGCCCAAGTCCTTTTTCATAAATTTCACCGACATAGGTCTGCGCTTCCACATCCCCTTCTTTGGCTTTATCAAGCCAAACCCGCAGCGCAGTACGATAATTTGCCCGATCATAGGCGACATACTCGCCGCCTCGCGTTTCGCACTCCAGGGCCGTCACCTTGACAGCACGACGTGGTGCAAGATAAGTCAACTTTGACCCGAGTTGCCGAACCTGTGCTGGCAAGAGACAATCCACCGGTAATAATTTATCTGCGGACACGCGTCCTTCGACCGGTATTACAACATTCGAACCGCCCGACCCAACGCATCCATACACGGCGACCAATAGTACAGTCGCTATTGCAGAACGGAATAGTGCATTCGGCGCCAAGAACGTCAACCAAGCACATACAAAACTTAAATTTTTCACGACCTTACTCCCAAATCTAATTCTAAGTTAATTCTAAATTAATACCGTATATTAACGTTGAGCCGCGTTAACCTGTTTTTGCAACGCCAATAATTTTTTATGTTTATTATCTATTTCAAGACCAACCTTAATCAATTCAGCTGCCTGCTTAAAATCACCACTTTCTATCGCGATCTCCGTCTGATGTACTAATTTGGCTAACAATGCTGTTAATCCCGCTATCGCACCGCGATTATAAGGATTTAATATAAGCACCTTCCTGTATTCATTCAGCGCATTGCCACCCGGCGGCGAAACCAACCGACCTACCATCATATGAACGTCTGCAACTTCTAGAATGCCATTGATGTTTTTCTGTTCGGCTTGACTTAAAACAGCGGCAGGCGGGGGCTTGTCAAATAAATTTGGTTCGACAATTTTATCGGGTACTATAAAAAAATAGCCGACGGACACAACGACGATAAAGGCTAAAAAATAAGACGCCCACTTCCAGGGTTCCTTACGCTTAGGGCGTAACGACTCGAAAAATTCCATCGCACTGCCTACACGCTCTTCACGTCGCAACGCCAACCCATTCAGCAATGCCGTCCATTGCCAGTCTTTAAGACCGCCTATCCGCTCAGGAACCATCTGCTTAGCAAGGGCCTCATTAGCCGGACGTCTCCCATATGGATGTTTACCCGCAAGCAATTCGTAAACAATACACGCAAGCCCGTAAATATCATCGCGTACATCAGGCGGCGCCCCCATAAACATCTCTAAACTGGCGTAGGATGGCGTTAGGGCGACAAATTCCTCCGTGACAGTCTTATCCGTTTCCTCAGAACCACTCTCACCCACTGCACTGGCCAATCGCCGATGACTCACTTCAGCCTGCTCAACTTCGGTGTCCTTTATCGCACGCGCGATACCAAAATCAAAAATTTTTGCACCGTTTTTCGTTAAGAAAATATTTGCCGGTTTCAGATCTGAATGAATAATGTTGCGACGGTGCGCATAATCAAGACCGGCAACGATCTCAGAAAGAATTGCCATGACCTTTTCGAAAGAAATTTGTTTATATTGATGCTCTTTAAGATAGGCATGCAATGAACAGCCGCTAAGAAGCTCCATCGTCATATACACATTGTCTGCGTCACGATCAAAGTCGTAGACCGTACCTATATTAGGATGAGCAAGGCTTTGCGCTTTTTTGCACTCCTGCTGTAACATAAGCAGGGCTTCGGGATGTTGTTTAAATTCTTCGGACAGTAGTTTAATCGCGATCAACGACGCTTTCCCGCCAACCTCCTCCTGGAGCAGATCACGCGCAGTGTAAACAACGCCCATACCGCCGCGCCCAATCTCGCTTTCAAGGCGGAAACGGCTTTTAATTACGCTGCCAAGTTGAAGTATTTTGTGTTTATAGCGATCATTCACTGCATCGTCAACGGTATCCATACCCTTGTCGATTGTATTTCGATTCACCGGTTTACGATCAGGTTGCACGACTACCGTTGGATCATCACTCATGATTCGAACCTAGTTGAACCTAAATAAATCAGTTGAAGCTCACACACCCGAACTTATCACACAAACGGATTAACAGGAAGCAGTCGGATCTAGCCTGCATTTCTCACAAAGGCGGATAACTCACCCTCGCTTGATCATTGATTTCAAAAGAAATTTTATTCAGTCGGTAATACAAACTGTATTCTCCGCCCCCTCAAAAAATTACCTCCTGCTAAGAAATTCTGGCTAGCGATTAAACCTAAATAACTTGACAGCCCAGCGGGCGGTTAAATAGCGAACACAAACTCGTTTTGGCTATAACAAGATAAGCCAGCTACTCACAATTAAAAAAATAATCGATATCAGCATCCAGGTTTTTCGCGCTGAATTGAGTTTATTTCCCTGCTTTAGATAATCGTATATTGCCAGAGCTGCGAATATTACAGACAATACACCGAATATCATTCCAACGAATATCACTTTCATAAATATAAATCTGTCTCACAAGTCAAGTTAGATAGCCTCAGGAATCTCAGGGTATTGCATTCAAGCACTCACTTCAAATATACAGCAAGCTAAGGAAGTAATACCCTATCGAAGGATGTTAAAAATAATTGCACTGGGTCTATCCGCTTATGATTTTTTTAATTATTAATTGGTCAACGTAGTAGAAATATGGACATTTAACTCATGGATTAACACGGCAGCCGACGACGCGTGCTCTTAAGCAGCTTTTCTCGCTATAAACTCACCAAAAATGCCATGGATCACATTTCGTTTAACTTCAGTAAAACCACTGTTTTCAAGTCCATCAATGATAATCGAATAAGGAACACACTGAGCCATCGTATCCCAGTAATAATTCATCAATAATTGTGTTTCCTTATCCCCCGAACGTAAACGTGCTATTAGCGGTATGGCATAACGCAAGTAGATCTTGAGAAGCAGATATTGCAAAGGAGATTGAGGTAAAACCAGTTCAAGCAATAATAAGGTGCCACCAGGTTTGAGTACACGAAAATACTCTGTAAAAGTACTCTCCAAGTCGGCTACGTGTCTAAGCGCATACCCCATGCTGACAAAGTCTACACTGTCATTACAAAGCGGTAGACTTTCACCACGCCCCAGCGCAATACGGTTCACACCACGATCAACTGCTTGTCTTAACATGCCCTCACTGGGATCAATCCCGACCACGAATCCATCCGGCCCCACAATGTCCATTTCATTACGTGCAAGCACACCCGTACCACAGCCAATATCCAGCACTGATTGCCCTGCTTCCAGACCAGCTCGCTGTATAGCCTCTTTACGGTATATTTCCCCTCTGCCTAAACTCATCACCTTGTTGATCCAGTCATAATGACTGGCAGTGTCATTAAACAGGTTTTTTATACGTGCTTCGCGCGTAGATTCATCGCTGTAATATTCTTTCAGTATGGGATGCGGGCGTATCAAGCCCTGTGTAGATTTTGTGTCCATATGGCAAGCTATTTAATCGTTCGCTATTTTTTTCTTTAAAAGAAGTATCCGATAAAAATAAACTTAAATTCTACTTAATAATCTGAAAATAATTTACGTCAAATTCCATGTAATAATAGCAGCTAATCAAACACAAACACTAGAATTTATTCAGTGCCTTCAAGGTCAGATATTGCATTCACGCATTTACTTCAAATAATTTTACTGCACGACTCACTGTTGAATAGTGAACATTAAACCAATTTGATATTTCAAACCTTCCCACACCGGGGGCAGACCTATCCCCTCTCTGACAA
>CAZWBV010000225.1:0-4686 GCA_964632225.1 uncultured Gammaproteobacteria bacterium
GGAGGGTAATACGAGGAAACAGGAGGTTAGCAGCAACAGATAGATACGGCCTTATATAAATATGCCGAGAAGCATAAATAATATATAACTGTTTGTCAATTATTATTTATTGTTTAGCAGTTATTTATTGGGTGCGTGAATTTCGGTATTAAATTAGTCTGATTCTGTCATATTTACCCGGTATCCCATTGGAAACGTTTCTCCACCCACCGTCTTGGAATAACTCATACTCTCGGAAACAACACGGTACACCCTTTGCTGTGGCGAGAATCGGACCGTCCATCAGATGGAAATGCAGATGAGGCGCGGTGGAATTGCCAGCATGCCCGACATTGGCGAGTTGCTGGCCTGCCTCTATAAAATCTCCGGCCTTGACAACAATGGACCCCGTTTGTGCATGCGCAAAAAATGAGTAGCAGTCAGTACCTTTTAAAATAATATAGTTACCAATGACTGATTTGATGTCGACATTATTTTCAGAGAGCTTAAAAAATACGGAATTTTTGAGTAAGAATGACAAATCACGAAGCAGATGAACAGGATCTCTTTCTTTGACACCATCCTCTGCCTCGATCACTTCTCCATTAAAAGGTGCATAGATAGGCTGAGACCAACCCAGACATTGGCACAAGGGAATACCAAACAATAAGGCGGAGATCGTTGATTTTTTAAAGCACCTCAAACGCTTAGGGTATTGCCAATCGATCTGCATAAAATCGTACGCGTATGTTTGCGCCAGTTGATCGGTACCGTGACTCGGTATTTTATAACCCGGAGTATTGGGTGCTATCCATTCTCCACGCAACGGAAACTCAACGACGATGGGTTCCACGCTTTTTATATCTATCCTGCCTGGTAACATGTTTACACGCTCTGCTTCTTATGTTTTACAATAGACTTTGGCATCTCGTGGCGCATAAATACCAAGCGTTATAAATCCGAAAAAACCATTGATAAAAGTATGTTGGGATTCAACTTTTATAATGTTATTTGCACCTCCACAAATGGCAGCAGCATCGGTGATTTTTTCCTGAGCTAAACCAGAAATAATGAAGTGTTGTGACTGTTGATCAGTAGGAACCTCACCATCACTACCATTAATGTTGAAGGTTTGTGCTGCGCAACCATTCAATATCACTATAAATAAAGCAACCAATAGTTTCTTATTCATTTCATTTCCTCAGCATGCTCCTTGTTAAAAATAGAAATGCCGGAGCCTAAAACATTTCTAAATTCCATTTTAGCCATAAGAAACAGATTACTCGATTGGGTTCCAGCTATCTGTTACAAACCTGTATCGAATTGTATCTTTATGTAACCGGGAAAATACTTGTGTTGTCAACAGCTGATAGATAGGCGGAAAATAATGAATCGTACACTAGGCATGGCGAGTCTGTAACTGAAAACACGGTCTTTAAACAGGCCAGGAAATAGTAAAACGTGCACCGCCCAATGGCGAGTCTGTGACCGAAACGGTGCCGTCATGCCATTGTACAATACGGTGAACAATGGCCAACCCAAGACCAAATCCACCTGTATCTCGATCTCGACTGACATCGAGTCTTTTGAATGCATAGAACACATTTTCCCGTTCCATTTCAGGAATGCCCGATCCGTCGTCATCTACGTAAACCGTAAATTTAACCGTATCGACAATCACGGAAATTTCTACTTTACTTTTTGCATAACGACGCGCATTTTGTAACAGGTTTCCTAGCGCGCGAGCCATTAGTTTCGGTTCAAATTCAGCATACTGTTCTTCAATTCCTTCAATATGATAACTAAGCGAAATTTTTTCCATATTTCTTTTTGCTTGATTGACCACTTCCTCAAGCCAGGTAGAGACACGCTGACGCTTAAAGGTCATCTTGGGTCGGTCGCGATCGAAACGCGCATAGGTTAATATTTCCGCTACCAAATTATCTAACTCATCAATATCAGCATTCATTCCTTGCGCATACCGCTCGCGTTTCTTAGCATCTGTCGCGGTTTGCATCATTTCCATGCCAAATCTGAGACGTGCTATAGGCGTGCGTAGTTCATGGGACGCCGCATTAGTCAGTTCTTTATGCGACAAAATAAGATTCTGAATTCGATGGGCCATGGCATTGAATGTACCCGCGAGCTTACCTAAGGATGAACGTTTTGCCACAATCGTACGGGTGTTAAAATCACCCTGACCAAATGCATTTGCGCTTTCTTCCAAACGTTTTAAATCCCTCGATAATGGATAAACCCAAAATAACACTGCGATGGCAACTATAAATGCCAGGCAAACCAAAAGTATACTTTCAATATAATCCAATGTAACCGGATCATCGAAAGGGCCTAACCTGATTACATAGGATGTACCTTTAATGCGTCGATAATTAAATTCTTCGCCATCAATTCGATGCCAGGTCGCTTTGCTTTTCATCAAGTCTGAATGCGCCTGCCCTGTCAACGATATTTCATCCAACCTCAGTAAACTAACCGGGAATGTGAATTGTTTGTTAATCGCAATAATATGCTGATCCCACAATTTTTTCGGCTGATCTAAAAGTGCCCATTCGAGCAATTCAAAAGTACTATTGGTTAACTGCGCATTATGACTGTATTCAGATTGACTAAAAGGGAACTCCAATACCAAATTACTATCTCTAACGCGTATATACCCATAGTCAGCATCATCGACATTATATGTCACCATACGATTCTCGTTTAATCTAACAAGTACATCATCAGGCAATTCAAGTTCGTCCTGTTTTTGTAAACGCAGGCGATATCCTCCTTCTTTATTTAGACGCTTAAAAACGTCTGGCCATTGTTCGCGAGGTGTTTCACTCAGTCTTTTATCGATAATATGCAATGTACCTATCGAAAGATCAGCAAGCGTATCTTCTATTGTATCTTTCAAGATAATTTCGATGTTAACAATACCAACAATGAAGATCGCGAATGTAAAAGCCAATAACAAATAAAGCCGCAAAAAAAGTGTTCCCATCAATGCCACGCCTCGGCAACAAATAAATACCCCTTCCCTCTCACTGTTTTAATTCGAAATGGCCTGGATGAATCATCACCTAATTTTTTACGTAACCGGGAAATTCGTACATCGACAGAACGATCAAAACCATCATAATCAATGCCGCGCAATTCTTCTAAAATTGCATCGCGGCTAAGAATTTTCCCCGCGTGGCAGGCGATAAACCAAAGCAATTCAAACTCATTGGAACTAAAATCAATAACCTCGCCATGTAAACTCACTTCGCGCGCTTTTTGGTTTAGCTTCAACCCGCCGAATTCCAGCTCTGTCAATAAATCCAATCTAGCGACATTGTTATTTTCCATTCGGCGTAACAATGCGCGAATACGCGCCAATAAAACGCGAGGCTGTATGGGTTTTGTAACATAGTCATCCGCACCGATTTCCAAACCGACCACTTGATCGATATCTTCATCTTTGGCGGTTAGCATTAAGATGGGTCCGTCATAATCTGGACGAACCTCCTTACAGACTTCAAAACCATCCTTACCCGGTAACATAAGATCCAGCACGACAAGATCAGGACGTTGATCCAGAATACGCTGACCAGCCAGATCGCCCCTGTGCTCAACACTGACAACAATCCCTTGTTGTTGTAGGTATTCCTGCATAAGTGAGGATAAGCGCACATCATCTTCGACCAACAGGACATGACATGTTTTATTCGTTATTGAACTGTGTTCTGCCATCACGTAGCACCTCTACGTAGTACCTCTGAGTAGTACCTCTAATAATAAGCAGTACCTCTGGATAATGCCTGCATAATAATAATATTATACAAACTGGAATAATCGTGTACGTTTAGTTGTGTAGTAGTTTTGTATCAAAGTGTAACCAAAGCCGGGTTGCTGTAATCTGTATTATTTAAGAATTGTGAAATTTCGCTTATTTACGATTTCTATTTATACACAAATTTTATAGAATATACTTACCTACTAATTGGTTAAATACGGAATTCACACAATGGCTCAGCTTGTACTTGCTTCGTCCTCTAGCTACAGAAAAGAATTATTATTGCGATTAGGAATTGAGTTCGAAAACTGCTCCCCGAATATAGATGAATCTTCACAGGAGGGTGAATCAGCAGCGCAGCTGGTCTCTCGCTTATCGGAAGAAAAAGCACGCGCGTTGCAAAATCAGTATCCACACTCGTTAATTATAGGTTCCGACCAGGTTGCGACAATAGACAAACGCATTTTGACCAAGCCGGGCACGCATGAAAATGCCGTTGAACAATTAACTTCTTCATCCGGGAAAAAAGTACTCTTTTATACTGGATTGTGTCTTTTAAACGCGAAAACCAACGTTTCTCAAACTGATGTCATCACGTACTCAGTTACGTTTCGAACACTGACCCATTGCCAGATTGATCGTTACCTTAAACGTGAACAACCCTATAACTGCGCGGGAAGCTTTAAATCCGAAGGGCTCGGCATAACGCTATTTGAAAAAATGGAAGGCGATGACCCCAGCGCATTAATGGGCTTGCCGCTGATCAAGTTGACTAATATGTTAGAGAATGAGAACGTCAATGTACTGTAAACCTCGCAGGGCGATGAGATCCCACAGCGGCTGATATCGTTATCCGCTGTCGCGATAACCTTCCTGCACGCAAACTTACCCCATCAATCTACAATACTTTATTCTGCACATTATAGCTG